>RFQW01000480.1 GCA_009924765.1 Planctomycetota bacterium
ACCGTGCAGAGCGTGCCCGGTCAGGGCAGCACCTTCGCGGTGGAAGTGGGCCTGGGTGAAGCGGGCGTCAGCCCCATGATCACCGTCATGCCCACGAACATGGGCGACGCGTCGGCCCTTGACGGCACGCAGCCGGTCGTCGAAGGTCAGACCATCAGCGTGCTGGTGGCGGAGGATGGCGAGGACAACCAGCGCCTGATCGCGCACCACCTGCGTCGTGCGGGCATGCTGGTGACGCTGGCCAACAACGGTCGCGAGGCGGTGGATCTGGCGTTGGCCGCACGGACGCAGGGCCAGCCCTACCAGGTGATCCTGATGGACATGCAGATGCCCGTGATGGATGGCTACGACGCCACACGACACCTGCGTGGCCAGGGGTGGCGTGGACCGATCGCGGCCCTGACCGCCCATGCCATGAGCGGGGATCGGCAGGCGTGCATCGATGCGGGCTGCGACCACTATCTCACCAAGCCCATCGATCGCGACACGCTGCTGCGCACGGTGCGCGCGTTGGCCGCCGCGACCGCATCCTGACGCGTTTGGTGGGCGCACGATCCGATTTCGTCAACTTTGACGGCATTTCCCGCGGGCTCTAGCATCGCCCCTCCGACCGGAGCCCCTCGTGCGAATCGCCCTCATCAGTGACATTCACGGCAACATGGACGCCCTCGAGGTGGTCCTGGCCGACATCGACCGGCGCATCGACACGAACAAGGGCGACCAGATCTGGTGCCTGGGCGACATCATCGGCTACGGACCCGATCCGGTGCCCTGCGTGGACACGGTGGCCAGGCGCTGCAAGTGGGCGCTGATGGGCAACCACGACTTCGGCGTGCTGTACGAGCCCACCAACTTCAACGCGGTGGCCGAGGCGGCCGCCTACTGGACGCGCAGCGAGTTCGAGGCCGAGGCCAAGCGCGATCGCGAGGGCGCGGTGAAGCGCTGGGAGTTCCTGGGCAAGCTGCGCGTGCGCGTGAGCGAGGGGCCGTTCCTGTGCGTGCACGGCACGCCGCGTCGGCCCATCAACGAGTACCTGTTCCCCGAGGACGCGGAGAGCAGCCCCAACAAGATGCAGCAGATCTTCGATCGCATCGAGCACTTCTGTCTCGTGGGCCACACCCACGTGCCGGGCGTGTTCACGGGCGACGGGGACTTCTATTCACCCAAGGAGATGGGTGAAGCCACCTGGAAATTCGAGGCGGGCGAGAAGGTGATCGTGAATCCGGGCTCCGTGGGCCAGCCACGCGACCTGGATCCGCGCGCCAGCTACGCCATCATCGACGCCATCATCGACGCCGACATCGGCACCGACGCCGCGGGCAAGGCCACGCTGACGCCGAAGACGGTGCAGTTCTTCCGCATCGAGTACCCCATCGAGCCAGTGCGCGCCAAGATCGCGCGTGTGGCCGAGCAGATCGCTGCGCGATCATCTGGTGGCCAGGCTTCAGGCACGGGTGCTGCGCAGAAGTCCAACGAATTGAAGGCGCTCATCGAATCGCTGGAGCAGAGGCAAGATCTGCTGCACGGCATGAAGTGGATGGAGGCCGAGAAGGCACGATGGGAGCAGGTGCGAACCGAGGCGAAGGACAATGAGCGCAAAGATGAGGCAACGCGCCACATCGTCCGGTTGACGACCAGCATGGTGGCTGCCCACAAATCCGCCGAATCCGCGAAGCGCCCCGAAGTTGGATCGCAG
>RFQW01000049.1 GCA_009924765.1 Planctomycetota bacterium
CCCGTTTCCTCCAGCAACTCTCGAACGGCGGCCTGGGCCGGGCTTTCACCCGGCTCCACCCGGCCGCCGGGCCATTCCCACATGCCGGCGAACCGTTTGTTGGGCAGCCGTCGGCTCACCAGCAGCCTGCGGCTGGCTCCAAACCCCGTCCAGGGCACCGCCAGGGCTGCTTGGATGCGATCTGGGTGTGGATTGGGCGGCTGCTGCATAAACCAAGTGGAAATGGGTATTTGCGAATCGCCCGGGAAGTTGGGCACGCGGCGTTGAATTGCCGCGCCGGGGGAGGATACTTTCCGCGGCCCCAAAGGACTTCTTCGCAGCCCAGCAATGGGCTGCCTGAGCCGCCGTCCGTGCGTGTCGGAGCGACCGGACGGCGGTGTTCTTTTTGGCTCACGACGCTTCTGCGCGGTGTGTGGCGGAGAGGTCGAGTGCGAAGGGAGTGGTGTGCATCGCTGGCTAGCATCCGCGACATGCAGATCCTTGCACTCGCGTCGATGGTCGCAAGCATGAACGCAGATCCCGCCATGTCGGCAGGTGCGGCACCGCCTGCGCTGACGCTGGACGGGCCCGTGATCGCGCTCGCTCCGCCGGCAGCAAGTGGTGCCGCGTCAGGCCCATCCGCAGCCGCACCGAGTGCTGGTTCCGGCAAGCCCGCCGCGGCCGCCTTCGGCAGCAAGGATTCGTGGCGCTGGCAATTGACCATGTCCTGGATGGGCAACGCCAACGACATCAATCAGCTCGAAGGAGAGTGGAGCGCCAGCTGGTTCTTCATGCAGAACGTGAGCATGGACTTCGGCCTGAGTGGCGATGCCTTCATGCAGCCTGGCGACAATGCGGGTGGCGGCGGGGCGTCGCTGATGTTCCGCTGGCACTTCCTGGCGCGCGAAACATGGAGCGTGTTTGCCGACGCTGGCTGCGGCATGCTGTTCACCAACGAGCCGGTGCCGAATGACGGCGGCCGCGTGAACTTCACGCCGCGCGCGGGCATGGGCGGCACCTACGCATTGTCGGACACGGTGCGTCTCATTGGTGGCGTGCGCTGGTACCACATCTCCAACGCCAACACCGGGGAGTCCAATCCGGGCTGGAATTCGCTGCAGGTTTACGGTGGCGTGTCGCTGCCATTCTGAAAGATTTGGCTTGAGCGAATCGGCCGTGATAGCCGAAGGGTTGGGTTGGTAGACTCTTTCGCCTTCGAGAGAACGTTCTCGGACGCGAATGTGACTTGCGATTGGGGCGGAGTCCCCGGAGAATGCACCCATGGATGGAACCCACGCCCGGACGGCCAGCGCTCAGCTCGGCCTGACGGAGCCCACGAACAATCCGCAGGCCGTTCAGGACAGCCCGGCGCTTCGCCTGGCTGGAACTTCGGCCTACAAGGGCATTGACCCGACAGACGAGCGCCTTGGCGCGCTGCGAGACGCCTGCTGCCTGTTGGCCCGCATCAAGGATGAGGCAGCCGCTCTGGAGCTTCGGGCGGAGCAGGGTCGCGGCGACCCCATGACCATCGCCAGCGGCCGAAGTGGCCTGCAGTTGGCCGCCGATCGTCTGGAGGCCATGATTCGCGAACTGGACGAGGCTGTGCTGCTGGAAATCGAGCAGCCGGTTGGAGCGAAGGCGTGAGCATGTCTGCCGATCCCACCGAAGCCCCGCGACGGGTGCCAGCATCGGATGCGGCCGCCTTTGGTGCCGCCCTCGAGGCTGCACGAGACTTCCGCGGCGATGTCACGCTGGAACTGCTCGATGGCACCCAAATCGAGGGATTCGTGTACGACCGGTCTCAGGGCCCCTCAGCGTCGGCCCGCAAGGTGCGCATGCTGCCCAAGGATGGCGGAGCCCGACGCTCGTTCGCCGAGGAGTCGGTCGCTGCAGTCGTCTTCACGGGCAAGGATGCGGCCGCCGGCAAGACCTGGGAGAACTGGGTGCGTCGCTACGCCGAGAAGCGCCTGGCGGGCGAGAAGGCGTGCATCGAGAGCGAAAAGCTCGACTGATCGCGCCTCGCTGCGGATCTGCAACGAACGGTCCGGTGTCAGGGGGAAAGCTCGCGCCCATTGCTGGGATCGAGGATCTTCCACTGCATCTCGCGGGCGAGGCGAAGGATGACGCTCCACGCGATGTCCTCATCGCTGACGGTGAGCAGCATCTGCAGCACGGGATCCTGCTCGGGCGGCAATTCAAGCTCGATGCCCGGGCCGTACAGCACATGGCCGCCCACATGGTCCGCGGCGGTGTTGCGAAGCGAGAGCGCTTCCTCCAGATCCTTGCGGGCGCCGAGCGGCGCAAGGCCACCGTCCTTGTCGCTGTGGCGGGAGAGGATGACCAACTGTCGGCGCGCCATGCAGGCGAGGGTAGCGCGCGCATGCGGCCGCTGCACGCGGTCAGCGCTTGGCAGGCTCGGCGGGCACCGGATTGTCGGCGATCGCCTGCACCGACGCTTCGTCCATCCACGGAAGTTCGAGCAGCTTTCGGCGCACGCGATCGGGCATGGGCTTGCCCTCTCGCTCCCACGACGGACGACTCTTCCAGCGGCGATGCACCCACAGGTACTGCTCGGGGGCCAGGCGCACCGCCGCCTCCATGGCGCGATTGAAGCGAGCGGTTGCGTAGAAGAGCGGGTCGGGCGCGGCTTCGCATTCCTCGGGCTGGATGCAGTCCACGGTTTCGAGGCGGTAGCGAAGCGACTGTCCCTGACGGATCGCGGTGCCGACCAGGATCGGAAGGCGGTACCGCAGCGCGAGCAGTCCGATGCTCTTGTAGCTGCTGGCCATGCGTCCGAAGAACGGCACGAACATCCCGTCGTCGCCGGCATTCTGGTCGGCGATGAATCCCACGCGTCCGCCCGACTCGATCACTCGCTGCACCTCGGTGGTGGCGCCCCATTTCACCAGCACTTCAAGGCCGCGCCGTTGTCGCATGCCGAGCAGCCAGGCATCGATGAACGGGTTGTCCAGCGGGCGCGCGAGCGCACGCATGCGGAAGCCGAGCAGGCTGAGCGACAGTCCGAGGAATTCCCAGTTGCCGGAGTGACCGGTGACGAAGATCGCGGGGCGCTCCTGCAGCAGCAGCTCCATGGTGTTGCCAAGCGAGCCGAACTCCACATGGCGGCCCCAGCCGTGCTCATTCAGCAGTTGCGGACCGGCCACGCTGTCCACCAGGAACAGCTGGAACATGTGCTGCACGCTGGCCAGTGCGATGGCGCGCACCTCGGCGTCCGACTTGTCCGGAAACGCCCAGCGAACATGCCGCTCGGCACGTCGCATGCGTGTGGGACCCATGCGTGCGAACAGCGTTCCGATGGCCGCCGCGGTCTGCAGATTCTGACGCGTGCCGAAGAGATGCAGCGTGGACGCGGTGGCCCGCAGCGCCGCGTAGGGCATCCACTGCTGCAGGAGCGTGGCCGCGCTGCCCACCAGGCCTCAGTCGTTCATGCCCGTGAGGGCCTGGAAGCGATTGAGGTTCAGGATGGGGATCTTCGCCTCCTTGGCCTCGCGCTGGATCGTCTCGTAGAGATCGCAGGTGGTCTGGGCGCGCTGATACGCCTCCAGTTCCTCCTGCTTCGCGGTGGCGGGGGGTGCGATCGGTCGGCGCGGCTGCATGCCGAGCACGATGAAGTCCAGGTCGCCGGTGACGCGATCCTCGGCGGCCACCACGCCGCCCCAGCTTCGGATGCGGTTGCGGATCACGTTGGCTTCGTCGTCGGTGGAGCGGCCGTCGTTGTCCACATCGAACTTGCCGTGCACCAGGAATCGGTACACGTGCTTGGGGCTGTAGACGGCGTTGGTGATCACGTCCCCGCGAAGGATCGGCCGGCCTGGCGTGGCGCGGGTGACGCGTGCGGTGCTGGTGTCGTCGCCGACCTTCATCACCTGGATGCTGGCCTTGCCGCGCAGGCCCTGTTCGTCGGTGCTGCGGATCGACTCGGCACTCTCGAACACCTCGAAGGTGGTGCCCGGTTGCAGGCGATCACGGCGGCCGATGTCCAGGAAGATGGTCTCGCCATCGCCGATCACCTCGAGCACGCGGCCATCCACGATGGACGACGGGTCGCTGGGCTTGGTCTCGAACTGCGACAGCTTCTTGCCGGCCTCGTTCAGGCGCGTCTCGAGTCGTGCGTTGGCGCTCTTCAGCGAGCCGATCTCGGCCTCCTGCGAACTCTTGGCCTGGCTCATGCGCTGGTCGAACTCGCGCTTGGCCTCGTCCAGCGTCTTGCGCACCTGCTCGGAGTCGGCGCGATATTCGTCGGCGACCTTGTTCAGGCTCTCGAGGGTGGCCATGGCCTTGGTCATCGCCTCGCTGGGCTGGCCCTGCGCGCCGGCGGAAGCCTTGCTCGCAGCCTCCAGCTGTGCCGTCAGGTCCTTCATGCCGGCATTCAGGCCTTCGAGTTCCTTCGCCTGCGAGTCGGACTTGTTCTTCAACTCGGTGACCAGCATGCGGATCGTGCCGCCATCGGACACGCCCATCTGCTTTGCGGCGTCGGTGATCATCTTGTCGTCGGCGATCTTGGAGCGGTCGCCGGTGATCTGCGCGCCAGCCTGCCGATTGAGTTCCATCAGATATGCCACCATCGTCTTGCCGCTGGCTTGCGCGGCTGGAGCGAGGGTCTTGGCGTCGTCGGCGTTCAGGTCCGCGTCGGTTGCCACCGACTTCATCTTCTCCTTGAAGGCCTTCAGGTCCTTCTCGGCGCTCTGGACGTTGGAGAACAGCACGACGCTGAGCACCAGAAGTGCCACCGTGGTGATGACGAACGTGACGAGGGTGACGAGGACGCCAGTACTGGCGGAGCGCGTGGCCATTCGAGGGGGGTCTCCAGTAGGGCCGCAGGCGCCCGAAGGGACAGTTTCCGCCCTTGCGGGGCGATCGTCAAGGTGTGGGGGGGCTGAAACCACCCACTTGCCTTGCGGAGCAAAACACGGCATACTCCGCGACCCTTCGGAGAGAACCGTGCCCAATACCAAGAGTGCAGAAAAGCGAGTCCGTCAAACCAAGAAGCGCAACGCCCTGAACAACTGGCGCAAGCGCCGCGTGAAGGATGCCATCAAGGGCTTCCTTGCCGCGGTGGCGACCGGTGATGCGGCGTCCGCCGAGAAGGCGTACCGCGACGCGGCGTCGGCCGTGGATCGCACCGCGAGCACGAGCACGATGCACCGCAACACCGCCGCTCGGCGCAAGAGCCTGATGGCTCGCAAGCTGAAGGCGATGCAGGGTGGTGCAGCCACCGCGACCAAGCCCGTGAAGGGTTCCGCCAAGGGCGGTCGCGCCAAGGCTTCGTGAGTCGACGGGCGAAACGCCCGCAGCCACTGCCGCTGTCCCGCAAGGGAAGTTATGTCGAGTCGTCCAGGCGTCCGCTCGAGACGCTGCTGTTCCTTTTGCCGCTGGTGCTGTTCTATGAGTGGGGGCTCATGGCGTGGCTTCGCAGCGGTGATGGAACGCTGATCAACAAGGCCCACGGGGGAATCGTTGGATTCTTCCGTCTCTTCGGCGTGCGAGCGGAGGACCTGGGGCTGCCCATCCTGTCGCTTCCGGCGCTGGGGCTGGTGCTCACCTTGCTCGCGTGGCAGGTGATCGGCCGGTTCCCATGGAAGGTGCGTGCGGCCACCCTGGGGTGCATGTTCGTGGAGAGTTTCGCGCTGGCTGCGCCGTTGTTGCCGGTCGGCATGTTGCTGAGCAGCATGGAATCGACCCTGATGGCCCCGTCGGCAGGTTCGATCCAGCAGATGGGGCTGATGCAGCGCGCCGCCATGGCCGCGGGTGCCGGCGTGTACGAGGAGCTTGCCTTCCGCATGGTGGTGATGGGCGGACTGCACATGCTGCTGAGCGACGTGGGTGGCTGGCGCAAGCCCGGAGCCTGGGTGGCGGCGATGGTGGTGAGCGCATTGCTGTTCGCGGTGTATCACCCCCTGCGTGGAGCCGATGGCGGCTATCAGTGGTGGCGGTTCGCATTTCTGGTGATCGGCGGCGCGTGGTTCGGCACGCTGTATCACTGGCGCGGCTTCGGCATCGCCGCGGGAACGCACGCCGCATACGACATCACGGCGCTGCTGCTGTGGCGCGCCTGAACTTCAGGGCAACAGGAAACGCTTGAGCAGCACGTCCGCGATGCTGAGGTAGGTCAGCGTGCAGGCAACGTCGACCGCCATCAGGGTGATGGGACCGGATGCGAACCGTGCATCCGCGCCAGCGCCGCGCATGATGCGGGGAGCGATCGTTCCGATCATGCCCGCGCTCAGCATGCTTGCCGTCACGCTGCACAGCAGGATGGCGAACATCGCGCGATGCTCGGCGGGATTCCCGAAGACCAGCGAGATGAGGGCCACGATCGTGCCGGTGCAGGCGCCGAGGGCGAGTGCGGTGATGGATTCGCGAAGCAGTCTTCGGTGGAACGCGGCCGGGCTTGGGTCGGCCTGGAGCAGACGCACCGATAGCTCGGCGGCCTGCACGCCGACCGACTCGCTCACCGTGAGCACCAGCGGGATGAACGCCGCCAACAGCACCACCTGCTCCAGCAACTGCTTGTTCGCTTCGGCGATCATGGCGCACACGACGCCGGAGGCGACATTGCACAGCAGCCACGGCATGCGCAGCCGGAAGCCGCGGATGGGGCCGCCGAGGCGGTGTTCCTCGACGGCGGCTCCGATGCGGCTGAAGGACTCGTGGTTCGAGGACTCGTTTCGATCGGCGGACTCGGCGGTCCATGCGGTGATGTCGACCACGCCCAGAAGCCGGCCGTGGGCATCCACCACCGGGAGCGCCAGCAGCCGGTAGCGGGACAGGGCCTCGAAGGCCTGTCCCACGCTTTCGTGCATGCCAACGAGGGCGGCAGGCTGGTGCATGAGCTCCGTGATCCGTTCATCGCCGCGGCACAGCAGCAGGCGACGTGCAGACACCTGTCCGAGCAGTCGGTCATCCTCGTCCACCACGTACACGTAGAACAGGACGTGATCGAGTCGTCGTTCCTGCAGGGCTCGCCGCGCGTCCTCGGCGGTTGCGCCGGCATGCACCGCGGTTCGCGCCGCGTGCATGGCGTGGGTCACTGGATTCGACAGGTCTGATCGAGCCACGACCGGATCCTACTGCGCCATTTCCCGCATCGGGAGCGATACACTCGACACATGTCGCCTCACGCCGATGCCTCCAAGGTGCGCCTGCTCGTGCTGGATGCCGATGGCACGTTGACCGACGGCGGCATCTGCGTCGATGGTCACGGCGTGGAGACGAAGCGCTTCAGCGTTCGCGATGGTTTCGCGATCCGGGCCTGGATGCGAACGGGTCGCCAGCTCGCGGTGATCACCGGTCGAGGCGAGACGTCGCTCAGGCATCGGCTGGCGGATCTTGGGGTGCAGCACCTGATCGCCGCGAGCGGTCCCAAGGGTGCGGTCATCGAGCGGCTGCTCGGTGAACTGTCCGTGCCGGTCAGCGAGGCTGCGGCGATGGGTGATGACCTGCCGGATCTACCGCTGCTGCGGCGCGTGGGGTATCCGATGGCGGTCGGTGATGCGGTGCCCGAAGTGAAGGCGGTTGCCGCATGGACCAGCGTCGCGCACGGTGGGTACGGTGCGGTGCGCGAGGCCGTGGAGCATCTGCTGAAGAAGGCGGGAGCGTGGCAGTCCGTGGTGGAGAGCTTCGCGTGAGCATGCGACGCAAGGGGCCGTTGCTTGCCACCTTGCTGGCTGCGTGCGTGGGTGCGGCGATCCTGGTGACGGCCTTCCTGATCGAGCCGGGTGCCGAGCGCGATGCGCCGGCCGTGAAGCCGCGCATCGTGGAGGCGACCGACCTGCAGGCGCCGGCGGCGCTGCGACCCGACGAGGGCATGGCCGGAGGCAAGGCGCTCGATGCACAGGGCGTGTCGCTGTCACAGGGCGCCTGGGTGCAGGTGGCGGACGAGAGCGGCAAGCTTGCGCAGCAGTACAGCGCCTCGCGCATCGACCCCGAGCGCGACAAGTGGATGCGCATGGAGCAGCCGCGCGCGGTGATGTATCCGAGCGGTGGTCGCATGGTCACCATGAAGGCGGACAAGGGTCGCATGCGCGTGCCGCAGCGCGCCATCGAGAGCGGCCGACTCGAAGGCAGCGTGGTGATCCGCATGTACAAGCCTGTGGATGGCAAGGCGATCGACATGGATCACGACGAGCCGAACCTGGTGGTGCAGGCCGACGAGGCATTGTTCGACAACAGGCTCGGGGAGATCCGCTGCGATCGTCGCGTGAAGGTGACGACAGACCAGCTTCAGTTCGAGGGCGAGGGACTGACGATGCTGCTGATGCCCGATGGCAAGAACATCGAGCGCCTGACGGTGGAGCGGCCGCTGTCGCCGATCCAGATCGTGCGCCGGTTGGCCACGGTCGCGG
>RFQW01000481.1 GCA_009924765.1 Planctomycetota bacterium
GCGAACTCGATCGTGTCCACCACCAGCTTCACGCTGGCCTCGGGCGGATAGATGAACTCGTTCTGGCTGTGGAACTCCTTCAGGATGTCGTTCTGCAGCGTGCCGCCCAGCGTGTCCCAGCCGATGCCGCGCTCCTTGGCCATGGCCAGGTACATGGCCCAGATCACCGCCGCCGGACCGTTGATGGTCTGGCTCACGGTCACCTCGCCCACGGGAATGTCCGCGTACAGGCGATGCATGTCCTCGATGGTGCACACCGCCACGCCGCAGCGACCCACCTCGCCGGCGCTCAGCGCGTCATCGCTGTCGCGACCCATCAGCGTGGGCAGATCGAACGCGGTGCTGAGACCGGTGTTGGCCTTCGTGCCCTTCGTGTTCTGCAGCAGGTACTTGAAGCGCTTGTTGGTGTCGTCGGCGCTGCCGAAGCCCGCGAACTGGCGCATGGTCCACAGACGGTTGCGATACATCGTCTTGTGCACGCCGCGCGTGAACGGAAACTGCCCGGGCTCGCCGATGCGCGCGTGGGTCTTCGACGCATCCTTCGTGTCCTGCGTGGGCACGGACTTCGGGTCGTAGCGCTCCTCGACCACGTAGCCGGACAGCGTGACGGTCTCGGGGTCGATGGTTGGCTTGGCGGTCTGGACGGTGCCGGTCTTGGTGGTCGTGCTCATGGTGTGGTTCCGTTCGGAAGATTCCGCATCCTAGAGGCAAACCCGGCCCAAACCCAAGTGGCCGGGAACCCCCCTAGGATCGCCCCCTTTCAATGTCCGAACGCCACCGCCACCACACCATCATGCTGATCACGTGCTTCGCGGCCGTGTATCTGCTGTGGGGCAGCACCTATGTGGGCATGAAGGTGGCGGTGCAGCGCATTCCGCCCATGCTTCTTGGCGGCGGGCGATTCCTGTTCGCGGGGCTGTGCCTGATGACCATCGTGGCGATGTTCGGCGGACTGCAGCGCAAGTGGCTTGTCGAGTGGCGGTACTGGCGCACGGCCTCGATCACCGGCGGACTGATGATGCTTGGCGGCAACGGCCTGCTGTGCGCCAGCCTGCAACGACAGGTGCCCACCGGCGTGGCGGCGCTCATCGTGGGTGGCACGCCGATCTGGATGGTGACCTTCGATCGCATGCAGACCAAGCGCGGGCTGCCAAGCCTTCGCGTGATGATCGGCATGGCGATCGGACTGCTGGGTGTGGCCACGCTGGTCAGCGGAAGCCTGGCCGAAACGGGTGCGGCGCACGTGGATCTGATCGGCGTGCTGATGGTGCTGTGCAGCAGCGTGCTGTGGGGCGCCGGCAGCATCGTGGGTCGGCCCATGCCGCAACCGCAGAACCCCTTCGTGGGAAGCGCCATGCAGATGATCGTGGGTGGCCTGCTCATGCTGGCGGCCAGCGCGTGCGTGGAACAGTGGGCGCCGGTCGCGTCCATCCCGTGGAACGACAAGGCATGGTTGGCCGCGGCCTACCTGGCCACCTTCGGATCGCTGCTCGGCTTCTCCGCATACATGTGGCTCATCCGCAACGCCAGCGCCGCCGCTGTGGCCACCTACGCCTACGTGAATCCGCTGGTGGCCATGCTGCTTGGATGGCTGCTGCTTGGCGAATCGCCGCACGGCCGCACGGCCTTCGCCGCGGCGTTCATCCTGGGCGGCGTGGTGCTGATGCAGACCGGGCGCAAGCGTGATGCGGGCGCG
>RFQW01000482.1 GCA_009924765.1 Planctomycetota bacterium
GTTCTTGCAGCAGCAGTGCTGACCGCACTTCTCGTAGTCGGCCACCAGGCGCGCCTCGTCGCGGGCGCCGATCTGCTGGCTGACCACCGGCGTCTCGAATGCCTTCGAAAGCGCCTCGATCAGCGCCGTCACGTCGGGCTTCGATTCATCCAGCGCCATCCAGTGCAGCGTCAGCACCTCGCCGCCGAGGATCGCCTCCAGCTCCACCAGCTTGATGGGCAGCTGGAAGGTGGCCGACACCTCGCGCGCACGATCGCGTCGCGCGCGCGTGCTGGCCTGCACGCGGCTCCAATTTTCCAGGTCGGCTGGCTCGGCCACGCGCAGCACCTCACCCGCATCGGTGAACGGATAGTCCTTGCCGCCCGAGTGCTCGATGTACTTGCGCACCTCGCTGCGCGACACGCTCTTGCCACAGCCCCCGTTGCCGCAGGTGGTGGTGAGCATCTCGCCCAGCTCCACGCCGCGCGGCGTGCGCACCACCAACTTGCTGCCGCAGCCCGGCTTGGCCTTGCCCTGATACGGAAACTCGCCAACCATGCGTCGCGCGCCGTAGCGCACCACGATGGTGGTGGGTGGCTTCAGACGCTCGTAGGCCTGCTCGTCGGTCAGCGCGCCGCCACGCCGCGCCGGGTCGGCATCCTGCTCGAAGATGGGGAGTGGCACGATGGGCACGGCCGTGCAATGCTAACCGTATCTGCATGCGCAACTTGCCAAACCAAGCCCCGCCCTACGCATGCAACGACCACCATGTCTGCTGATGAACCACTTCAATCTGCTGTGCCTGCTGCCACTCCTCACGCTGATCGCGGTTCTGGGACACCTCGCGTGGAACCGAAGTGCCCGGAGGCCGGGTTGATGGCTGCGCGTGCGGCAATTTCCGTGTTTCCCCGCATGCCCGGCGTGGCCTTCCTGTGCACGGGCAACAGCTGCCGCAGCCAGATGGCGGAGGGTTGGCTTCGGCACCTGCACAGCGCCCACATGCAGGGCTTCAGCGCTGGAACCATGCCCACCACGCTGAACCGGCTCGCGGTGCGGGTGATGGCAGAGGTTGGCGTGGACATCTCGGGTCACACCTCGAAGTCGATCGACGCGCTGCCGATGGATCAGGTGGACCTGTTGGTGACGGTGTGTGGCGACGCGCACGACCGCTGCCCCATCGTGCCGGGCAGGCGCGTGATCCATCACGGCTTCGATGATCCGCCGCGGCTTGCCGCCAACGCCGGCAGCGACGACGAGGCCATGCTTCACTACCGCCGCGTGCGCGACGAAATCCGGGAATTTGTGCAGAAGAATGTCCCCGTGCTGCTGCGCGGATAGCTGTCCGATCCGCGCATGTCACGTGGGATCCATGTGGGGGGGGCGGCTATTCTTGCGGAATGCTTCACACCACCTCTGCCTGCGTTCTCGCGCTTGCCTCGCTGCTGTCGCTGCCCGTCACGCTGCTGCCCGCAGCGCTCGCGCAGCAGCCCGCCGCCGCGCAACCCGCCAACGAGTGGCCGCAGACCACCACCAGCAACGGCGTCACCTACACGCTGAACCAGCCCAGCTACACCGGCATCTCGGGCAACATGGTCACGCTGCAGGGCGCGCTTCAGATGAAGCCCCAGAGTGGCGCCCAGTCGACCGGCACCGCCACCATGACCGCCGCCATGAGCCCGGCCGACGTGAACGGCCTGGTGGAACTGAACA
>RFQW01000483.1 GCA_009924765.1 Planctomycetota bacterium
ATGGTTGCACACAGCGCATCCCAGCCCTGCGTGGAGTCGGGGTTGTTGCAGTTGTCGAAGCCCTGACCCGTCACGATGTCCACGCAATTCAGGTCCTGGCAGCCGTACTGGCAGCCCTGCACCGAGGTGTAGCCCGTCGGGGGGTTGGAGCAGTTGCCGGTGCCGCCCTGATTGCAATTGGGAGTGCAGTCGAAATTCGAGGGCTGTGCGGCCGATTCAACGGTGTAGTTGGGCGACTGGGTGTTGCATCCGGTCGCCGTCTTGACCGACGTGATGTAGCCATTCCAGCGATCTGGCGCATGGCACGGCACCACACCGATCGGTGCGGCGAGAGTGCGATACACCCGGTCGCCACGCTGCGCGATGAACACGGGCGGCGGCGTGGGACAGTCGGCAGGGTTGCCCTGATTGTCGGTGTAGGAAATGCAGTTGGTTCCCTGCTCGATGTCCGTGCCCGCGGCGGCGGGTCCCGACTGCAGCGACACGTCCTTCTGGCAGCTGTCCTGCGCTGGGCCCGGCAGGTATTCCACTTCGGCGTACTCCACCGACGGCAGCGCATTCAGCGCCTCGGCGAGGTCCGCTTCCATGCCCGGGGCGCCCGGTCGCGCATAGATGATGCCGGCAAGATCGGGCTGTTCCACGCGGCTGATGTTGCGAGCGCGGGTTTCCAGCGCCGTGAGTTCGGCCTGCGTCATGCCAATGCACTGGCGGATGGTGGCGCTGTGGCCGTGCAGCACGGCGCGGATCTCGTCGAGCTCGCGGTCCCTGTTGGTGCCCGGGCCGGCGGTCGGTGCCGCACGAAGTCCCTGACCGTTGGCGGTGGCGCTGGTGAGTTCGGTACCGAAGCGCATGCCAGTTCGGGCCTTCAGTTCATCGCGCACCTTGAACACCACGTTGCCGCTCTTCGGCGTGGTGGGGGAGAGGCGGGTCTCGATCGAGCCGGGACCGCGCACGGGCACCTTGGCGTTGATGCGACGAGGCTTGATCGGTGCGTCGGGGTCCACATCCACCAGCACGCGAGCTTCCAGGCTGCCGGGTTCGTGGGTGGCTTCGTCGGTCTGCGCGGTGTCGCTGTCATTCAGTCCACCCGGCGTGCCGTTGGTGGCCTTGGTCGAGGCTGGCGCAACCACCTGCACCGACTTGGTGGCGGTGGTGGGGGTGGGCGAAGCGGCGGCGATGAGCAGCGTGTTGAGGGCTGCCAGGACGATCGAGAGACTCGCTTTGAACATGGGGCTGACGAACTTTCGTTGACCGAGCGTGGGGGACAACCAGACGTAAGGGGGGCATCGTACCCGTTTAGGCGTTGTCGGCAACGCATAAACGGCGGCGATTCATTCGGTTCAGCAGGGGATTTGGTTGCCCGGCCGGCGGTCGATCGGATGCCAGATCTAGCGGATCCGGTGACCAATATCCCGGCGGAAGAACGCGCCCTGAAACTGCACGCCCGCCGCGTGTCGCGTGGCGTTTGCACAGGCCTGCTGCACATCGGGCGCCAACGCCGTGACCCCGATCACGCGGCCGCCCGCGGTGAGGGGCTGGCCGCCGGCCTGCGCAGAAGGCTTGGTGCCGCCGTGGAAGCATTGAAGGCCTTGGGTGTCGTTCGGCGCGATCGGTTCCGGAAGCGCCTCGATGGGGTCCCCGGAACGCGGGGTGCCCGGGTAGCCCTGCGCGCACACCACCA
>RFQW01000484.1 GCA_009924765.1 Planctomycetota bacterium
GCCAGCGGCATGGTGGCGCGAAGCGAACGCGTCCATCCGGTGCGGCTCCACAGCGACAGACCCACGCCCGCGCCCAGCCACTTCATGTCCTCGGCTGCAACGAACACGCCCAGCACAATCCAGCCGCGCCAGTCTGCGGTCACATCCAGCCGGGTCATGGCGATGGCCACGGCGCCCGCCGTCACGGGCCCGGCCAGTCGCATCAGCTTGGCTGGCGGCTCGCTTGCAAGGCCCCACGCCGCCAGCATGGCGCCCCACGGAAGCATCCATGCGGTGGCATCGCGACCATCGGTCCACCACGTGAGTGCAGCCAGCACCAGCGCCAGCACGCCCGCCATGCCGCGTGTCGAATCAAGCGATCGCACGCCCGCGCCCAGCATGCGCGATGCGGTCCAGGTCTCGCGCGAGCCCAGCGTTGCGCATCCCACGCTGATGGTGGCGACGGCGTACATCCACCATGCCTGCGGCTGCGACGCATCCATCACGCTCAGCGTGAGTACCACCATCGCCGCGGGCAGGGCCACGTGCCACACGCCGATGGCCGGCCCGCCATGTCGCCACCAGGTGGTGCGACCGAGCAGCGGCGATGCGCCAACCATCACGAATGCACCCAGCAGCGCCACCAGCCACAGCGCTGGCTGATCGAAGTTGGCCTTGGCATCGCGCTCGCGTTCCTGCGCGGCGTGCAACTGTGACTCGAGCGATGCAAGATCGTCGGAATCCACGCGTGCACCCTGGGGCAGCGCGGCCATCTGCGCCAACTCGATCGCCCGTGCTGCCACGAAGGTCTCTCGACGCTCCATCACCGCGCCAGCGATGTACCGGTCGTGCCATGCGGGCATCGCGCGACCCAATCCACCTGCACCCAACAGGGCACCCACGCACACGCCCGCCGCGATCCAGGAGGCGCGAATGCCGCAGCTTCGAAGCAGCGTGCCAAGGCCGGCGGCCAGCGCGGCGGCGACCGCGCAACCAAGAAGGGATTCGGGCAGGGAGGCCGGGGCCATTGGTGCCGTACAGTAGGGCCAAGTGCAGGGTTCTTGCTCATCCGGGCAAGCCGGGCATTTCGCCGAATCAGGAACACGCCATGACCACGCCGTCGATCCGTCTCCACGCCCGCTCCCTCCTCGCCATGCTCGCGCTGGCCACGGCCTCGCTCGCAACGGCCCAGGAACCCGTGCGTCGCACGCCCGGCGCCGAGGCGTTCCGCGCCGCTCTGGACATGACGCCGCCAACCGCCGCGAGCGTGGTGGTGGTGCCCAATCCAAAGATGGCCGCCGACGACCTGGCCGAATGCATGGCGCGCCTCGATCAGGCCGCGGGCGCCTTGCCGTTGCGGCCACTCGACCTGCTGAAGAGCCGCTTCGGCATCGGCCCGGGCATCGACGACACGCGCGCCTTCGTGATGTGGCACGAAGTGGACCCGGACCAGACCGCGCGTCCGCAGGTGCCGGCGATGCTGGTGCCGGTCACCGACGCGAAGGCCTTCCTCGAGGGCAACTTCAAGCCGGCCGAGGGCGTTGCATCTGCATGGACCAACAACAACCTGGGCACGGTGTATGTGCGCTCCATTGATCGACATGTGCTGATCAGTTCCAGCGCGGCAATCGTGAACGCATACGGCATGAAGCCCGGCTTCGCTGCGTCGCTCAAGCAGCGCCTTGGTGATCGCGGCTAC
>RFQW01000485.1 GCA_009924765.1 Planctomycetota bacterium
CAGTTCGTGGACGACACCAAGCCCATGGCGGTCACCGCGCTCGACCGCGTGCGCAGCGTGAACGGCGTGGAGTGGGCCAGCCCGCTGTTCAAGAGCATCCTGGTGGCCAAGCTGCCCAACGGCGGCCGCCAGTTGTGCGACGTGGTGGGCGTGGACGACGCCACGCTGATCGGCGCGCCGGCCGTGGTGGTGGAGGGCAAGGTGGAGGACCTGCGCAAGCCGGACGCGATCTTCGTGGAGACGCGCGGCGCGCGGAAGCAGCTGATGCAGCCGGCCACCGACGACCCCAACGGCCCCAAGCGCCCCATGGAGGTGGGCGACGTGCTGGAACTGAACGAGCGGCGCGCGGTGGTGGTGGGCATCGCCGAGACGCGGCCGAGCTTCCAGAACGTGCCCACGATCTACACCACGTACTTCCGCGCGATCGGCTTCGCGCCCGCGAACCGTCGCACGCTGAGCATGGTGCTGGTGAAGGCGGCTCCGGAGCAGGATGTGCTGCAGCTGAAGCAGCGCATCGAGACCGAAACGGGGCTGAGCGCCTACACGCCCGAGGAGTTCAGCTGGAAGACGCTGAACTACTGGATGAACCAGACCGGCATTCCGATCAACTTCGGCATCGCCATCCTGCTGGGCTTCCTGGTGGGCGTCGCGATCGCCGGACAGATGTTCTACAACTTCACGCTGGACAACCTGAAGTACTTCGGCGCCATGAAGGCGATGGGGTGCACCAGCGTGCAGTTGCTCGTCATGGTGGCGCTGCAGGGCCTGGCGGCCGGCGTGCTGGGTCTGGGGCTGGGCCTTGGACTCACCGCGGCGTTCGGCCTGTCGGTGCCGCCGGACAAGCTGGCCTTCAAGCTCACATGGCATCTGCCGCTGCTGAGTGCGGGCGCCGTCACGATCATCGTGGTGGGCGCCAGCCTGCTGAGCATGCTGAAGGTGATCCGGCTGGATCCCAAGGAAGTGTTCAGCGGATGAGCGGCAACCTGGCCATCGATGCCAAGGGCATCCGGAAGACCTACGGCACCGGCGATGCCGCGGTGACGGCGTTGCGTGGCGTGGACCTGTCGGCCAGCTTCGGCGAGATGGTGGCGCTGGTGGGTCCGAGCGGTTGCGGCAAGACCACCTTCATCAGCATCCTTGCGGGCCTGCTGTCGCGCGACGGCGGAAGCATGCGGCTGGCGGGCGTGGATCCGGACGAGCTGAACAACCATGAGCGCACGCTGTGGCGTCGCGGCAACGTGGGCTTCATCTTCCAGCAGTTCAACCTGGTGCCGCAGATCAGCGTGCTCGAGAACGTGGCCATTCCGCTGCTGCTGCGCGGCGACTCGCGCAAGGACAGTCTGGAGCGCGCGGCCATGCTGCTGGAGCGCGTGGGGTTGAAGGGGCGCGAGCAGGCGCGGCCCACCAAGCTCAGCGGTGGTCAACAGCAGCGCGTGGCCATCGCCCGCAGTCTGGTGCACGGACCGCGCATCCTGGTGTGCGACGAACCCACCAGCGCGCTGGATGGCGAAACGGGCCAGCGGGTGATGGAACTCGTGCGCGAGCAGGGCTGCGGACCGGATAGATTGGTCGTGCTCGTGACGCACGACGAACGCATCTTCCACTTCGCCGATCGCATCGTGCACATGGATGACGGCCGCGTGACGCGCGTCGTGGATGGGAAGATCGAGATGGC
>RFQW01000486.1 GCA_009924765.1 Planctomycetota bacterium
GCGGCGAAGGCGCTTCGCGCGCAGGCGAAGCGGCACATGACCGGCGAAGGGCCGTGGTCGCGCGCGCAGTTGCGGCGCGTGCCGCGTGAGGCGTTGGCGCTGGCGCTGCACCGATTGGTGCGCGCGGCCAGTGAGGCGCACGTGGAGTGTGCGGTTCAGGCGATCCGGTCGGCCAATGTCAGGCCTCGCCGGTGCTCGCTTGGTTCGCGTCAGCTTCGCGTGGAAGCGAAGTGGGTGCGACTGATTGACGCGACAGCCTGAAGGCCGGACTCAGCGCGCGTCCAGCATGGCCTGCACCTTGGCGGGATCTTCCGCATCGGTGCCGGACACCACCATCTTCACCACGCCGTCGTTCACCAGCAGCAGCACGGGCGTGCCGATCACCCAATCGGGGCCCTTGGGCAGCGTGCGCACCTGACACTCGCTGCAGGGGTTCGGCAGCGAGGCGGCGGGGTCGGCATCGGGCACCGCCACCAGCAGCGTGGGCAGCGGCACCTTCGGTGTGAAGTGGCGATCCAGCACCGCGTGGCAATGCTCGCAATCCTCGCGGAAGAACATCACCACCCAGCGACCCTTCTCGAGATCGGCCGGGATGGGTCGCGTGATCAGCGCGGCCACGGGCTGATCGCGAAGCGGCTTGCCGACCCACTGCTCGAACTGCGGCAGGTAATAGGGCTGCAGCTGCGCGGGCGCGTTGGGCCATGGCGTGGCGCTTGCAGACGGCGTGGTTGCCGCAGGTGAGGTCGTCGCCGTGGATGGCACACTGCTCGCGTCGGCTGGCTTGGTCGGGTTGGCGGGCGGCGTGGTCTGCGCAGCAGCCTTCGAAGGATCGGTCGGTGCTGCGTCAGGCACCTTGGTGGTGGGCTTCGTCACTGCAGGCACCGCGTCCGTCGAGTGCTTCGACGCCGGCTCTGTCGGATGCGCCACACCCTGCTTGGGAGGCACACCGAAGGCGATCGCCACACCCACGGCGGTCAGCGCCACGAAGCCGCCGATGTTCACCTTCGTGAATCGTCCGGGCAGCGGACGGAAGAAGATCGCCAGTGCAAGCAGCGCAGCGTCGCCGATCAGCACCACCCATGGCGGCGGACCCTTGCTGCCGAAGCAGCCGCAGCTTGCCTCGCCGCGTGCAACCACCGTGAGCAGGATCACCACGAACAGCGACAGCATGGGAACGGCGATCACGCGGCTGATGCGCGGCAGCATGATCATGGCCGCGGCCAGCGCAAACTCGCCGCTCACGATCACGCGCAGCATGAAGTCGAGGAAGGTTGCGAAGTCCGCTTCGCTGCCCATGCCCATGCCAGTGGCCATGGACTTCAACGCGTCGCGCACCGGCGAGGGAAGCAGCATGGGGCTGCGTTCGCTCAACTTGATCGCGGCGCCGGTGAGCAGCCAGGCCGGCACCAGCACGCGGCAGACGAACGAGCCGAAGATCGATCCGCGGGCCGGTGTGGTGGTTGCTTCGGTCATGGTCAAACCTTCGCTCCAAAGTGGGTTTCGCAGGCTTCGCACAGCATGTGCATGATCATCTGGTGGGCTTCCTGCACGGCCGCGCCATCCACGCCGCGCACCACGATCGAATGCGCACAGTGTTCAAGTGCGGGGCCGCCTTCGCCGCCGAGCAGTCCCAGGGTTGCGATGCCCTGGTTCTTCGCCGCATGCAGCGCGCGC
>RFQW01000487.1 GCA_009924765.1 Planctomycetota bacterium
CTGCAGCAACGGCGTGAGCTGGCCGGTTCAGAAGGCCGCCGCGGCGCTGTGCACGCCCGAGGGACAGGCGCAGATGCGCGCGCTGACCGACTTCTATCTTGAGAATGCGCGCATCCTTCGCGGCGCCGTCGAATCGCTCGGCCTGCGTTGCTGGGGCGGCGAGCATGCGCCCTATGTGTGGCTGAAGTGTCCGGACGGGATCGGCAGCTGGGAGGCGTTCGATCGGCTGCTGCAGCAGGCGCAGCTGGTGGTCACGCCGGGTGCGGGCTTCGGCCGCTGCGGCGAAGGCTTCATCCGCGTGAGCGCATTCAACAGCCGCGAGAAGGTGCTGGAGGCCGGACGCCGGCTGCAGGCGCTGACGGGCGCGCGCTGACGTTTGCGGGCGCGTCAGGCTTCCGTACATCCGCTGGTGGCGCAGCTCGCTTCAGAAGCCCACGTGGCATCAGTGTTTACGGCACGCGAGTGGATCCGCGGCGTCCGGAACCTGTCCGTCGTCGGAGGCCGCGAGGCAGGAATCTCTCCTTTGATGTCATCTCGATGACGTGTTGAGGGCGCCAATCTCGTGCTTAGAGAGTGAGCAGCGCCTTCACGCATTTCGAAGACGGTGTGGGTTGTCGGAGTTGTACGAAGTCGCATCGTGTTGATGCGGCTGTCGCCATCCCGCTCGACGGTTCAGGCGAGTAGTGAGCCCGCCCGACAGGGGTTGGATGCTGGGATCGAGGTCGAGAAAGGAATCGAAGATGCGAAGCGAGCTTGGTGTCGTGTGCAGTGCAGTGTTGGTCGCGGGAACGGCGATGGCAGATCTGGTGTCGCCACCGGTCGTCGACGCGTTCACCGGAACCGGCTGGAATCTGGGATCGTCTGCACAAACAAGCGCTCCTCCACTGAGCACCGAGACGTGCGACCGGGATCACGGCTACACCGGCGTCGCCTGGCAACGCACCGTGACCGCCTCGCAGGCGCTCTACTTAAATGATGGCATTCAGATCGGTGATCCAGAGGTGACGGAGGGTGAAGGCGCGGCCTCGACCGCACTCGACCCCATCAGCCGGACCATGACGGTGACGACGTCGGGAGCCGGAGCGGTGCTTCTCAACTACAGTGACCCTGGAAGTCCGTTGAATTTGAACGACTGGAATGGTTTGTGGATGCGATACACCGTCAGCACCGGCAAGGCAAGAGTCAGCGTTTGGTTGGGCAATGATGAATTCCAGTCCTTTGCAGCAGCCACCCTGCCAGAGGGAGGGGCTTCATCCGGGTACCTGTACTTCGCCTTTTATGCGCACCCCAACATGACCACTTTGTTTCAGAGCTCGGGAACGCCTGACTACTCCGCGGTGACTGGTATCACCCTGCAGTTCCGCAGCGAAGATGGCAACCCACTGGCCATGACCGTCACTGGCGGCATCATCCCGGCCCCTGGTGCGGTGGCGTTGTTCGCGCTGCCCACCCTGCTGGTTCGTCGCCGCAAGGTGTGACAAGTCCCGGTCGAGGTCACACACTGCGTGTCGCGCTTGGGCATGTTGAATCGGCGAGATCGGCCATCGCACGGGTGGTGCGATGTGGAGCAACGCTAGAACTTGTAGCTGGCGAACACGCCCAGCAGCAGCGCAGGGCGGGAGCCGGTGCTGGTGACGGTGGTGCCGCCACCATCCAGCGTCTTCACGCGGCTGT
>RFQW01000488.1 GCA_009924765.1 Planctomycetota bacterium
CGCGGCCATCGGCGTCCACGCAGGGCACCAGTCCCTGCGGCAGGAAGAAGTGGTCCTGCGGATTGCGGCCGAACCAGTTGTTGTCCTTGAAGAACGCGCGCGTGTCGGCGTCGTTCAGCGGGCTGGTCATGATGTACCACGGCAGGCGCACGCCGAAGCGACGCTCGGTGGCCAGCAGCTGCTCGCTGAACACGCGGAAGAGCGGCTTGCCGGTGACGACCGTGGCGGGATACGTGCCCTTGGGTCCGCGCCAGCCAAGTCGCGTGCCCTGACCGCCGGCCACCGTGAACGCAGCCACCTTGCCTGCGCGGATCATCGTTTCGCCTGCGGCGCGGAAGGCCGCGGTGTCGGATCCATCGTGCGGCACGCGCGTCACGGGCTCCAGCGCGGTCAGATCGCGCGCGGCCTGCGACTCGGTTTCCGCCAGCATGGCCGGCACGTCTTCAAGCGGCAGCGCCTCGATCTGGTCGAGCAGCGTGCGAAGCGCGCTGGGTCCGATCGTGGACGCGAAGTGCAGCAGGTGCTCCTGATGCAGCGAGGCGAGACGGGCGCGGGTGGTCTCCAGTCGTGGGTCCGTGGACATGGTCAGTGGGTGCGGCCGTTCTCGGGAGCCGAGGGCTCGCTCCAGCCTTCCGGCCGGTGGCGCACGATGAGCCCGCGACGCAGGTAGATCACCTGCTCACAGATGTTGGTGGCGTGATCGCCGATGCGATCCAGCGCCTTGGTCACCGCCATCAGGCGGAACGCGAAGCCGGCGCTGAAGGTGCCGTTGGCCACGCTCTGCTCGGCTTCCAGCAGGATCTGCTGCTTGAAGCGCGCCACGGTGTCGTCGAACAGCAGCACCTGGCGGGCCAGCTCTGCGTCCTCGCGCTCCAGGCTGCGGGTGGCGTCGCGCAGCATGCCCAGCACGCTGTTGGCCATCACGCGGAACACGTCGGGCACGCGCTCGGAGAAGCGGGCGGGCTCCAGCACGCGCTCGGCGATGGTCACGCCGTCGTCGGCCACGCGCTCGAGCTCGTTGTTCACCTTCACGATGGTCAGCACGCTGCGGATCGCGTGCTCGTCGGTCTGGCCCATCGCCAGCAGCGGCACGCTGGCGCGCTCGATCGCCACGTCGGCGGCATCGATGGGTGCGTCGTCGGCCACCACCGCGTGCGCCTTGTCCACATCGCCGTCGAAGAAGCAGTCGACGGCGCGCGTGCACAGGTCCAGCACGCGGCGGCCCTGTGCCACGATTTCCTGCTTCAACAGCGCCAATCGTTCGTCGAAACCGGGCATGGGGGCATCGTAGCCGCTACGCTTTCTGTGTGCCTCTGCTCAGCGTGAACATCGATCATGTGGCGACCGTGCGACAGGCGCGGCGCGGTTCGCAACCCGATCTGCTGGAGGCAGCCTCGCTTGCCGAACTGGGTGGTGCCGACGGCATCACCGTGCATCTGCGAGAGGATCGCCGACACATCCAGGACGACGATGTGCATCGCCTGCGCGGCGCCGTTCGCACGCGACTGAACTTCGAGATGGCCGCCACCGACGAGATGGTGGCCTTCGCGCTGATGGTGCGCCCCGACAGCGCCATGCTGGTGCCCGAGCGCCGACAGGAACTCACCACCGAGGGTGGCCTGGACGTGGCGGGGGGATTGGCGCGCGTGGGCGAAGTGGTGAAAAAGCTCGCC
>RFQW01000489.1 GCA_009924765.1 Planctomycetota bacterium
GAGCGGCCACGCCAGCGTGATCCACGCCACGAACCTGTCCCAGCCCCTGTACTGGCTGTCGAAGCCGATCTTCGCCCAGAAGCCCTGCGGTGCCTCGTCGAGCGCGGCGTCGCCCTCCACGCGCCACTTGCCGCGGTGGAGCAGTCGATCCAGCTCGAAGCGCTGCACGCCGGTGGCCAGGCTGCCCACCACGTACGCGGCGCACGAGGCCATCATGGCAATGAACGAGATCACCTGCCCGGTGAGGTTCGTGCGCACCCAGGCGGCGAATCCGCCGAACGCGGCCATCACCGCGCCCGCGTCGCCCGCCACCATGCCGCGCGTCGCCCGCCACCATGCCGTCCACCCACGCCTGCGGGATGTTCGTCACCACCACGCCCACCACGCAGAGCGTCATGCCGGTGAGCATGCCCGCCCACGCGCCGCGCGTGGTACCCCAGCGCGTGTACAGGCCGCCGATGATGGCCGCACCGCCGCCCGCCACGAAGATGCTCGCGCTCATCGCCGCGAACATGGCGATGTAGATGCCGGGCTTCCAGTACAGGCTGAAGAAGAACGCGAAGATGGCCACGCCCAGCACGGAGGCCTTCAAGAGAAGGAGCTGCCCGCGCGGCGACATCGGCTTCCTGCGGAACGGAAGCACCACGTCCTGCACGAAGATGCTGGCCCACGAATGGAGGTACGCCTCGTCGGTGCTGATGGCGGCGCCGAGCATGGCGGCCACCACCAGGCCAAGGAGCCCGGTGGGAAGCATCACGCCCAAGGCGAGCGGCACGCGCATCTCCGCCTGGAGCGCCTCGGTGGGCTGCGATGCGATCAGTTCCTTGAGCGGCGCCGCCGCGGCGGCGTGCTCCGGGTGCGTGAGGAATGCGCGCACCGCAAGCGGGATGAGGACCGTCACGAGCATCAGCGTGCGGTATCGCCAGCCGTTGAGGAGCTGGCCCATTCGCGCCTCGTGCGCATCGCGCGCGGCGCTGTTGTAGCCCTGGTCGCCCTGCCACGCACGGCACGCGTAGAAGAGCGTGAACGCGCTGATGAGCCAGTACGCCAGGTTGAAGTTCTGCTCGTCCTGCAGCCCCAGCGGGTTCAGCATGCTTTTTCCTGCAGGCAGCATGGCCATCGTCTCGTGGAGCTCGGGCCACGGGAAGCGCAGGAGCACCCAGTAGCACACCGCCACGAAGGTGCAGAAGCAGAAGACGCCCTGGAAGAAGTCGGTCACCAGCACCGCCAGCATTCCGCCCGCGAACACCATGAAGACGGCGAAGGAGAGGAGCCCCACCATCATCGCCGGGAACGTGGGCACCGAGGCCCCCAGGAAGGCGAACTGGTCCGGCAGCCCCAGCATGGCGATGAAGAACCGCGCCGTCACGCCCGGGAAGATGGCGTAGTTGAGGATGCCCGAGACGAACGCCACGATGCCGCTGAAGACGCGGAAACGCTTCGAGTAGCGCATCTCGAAGAACTGCGCCAGCGTCATCGCCCGCGTCTCGCGGAATCGGTAGATCACCCAGCCCGTCACCGCCAGTAGGATGAGCGACGGGCCCTCCACGTATCCCCACCAGTACTGCGTGAAGCCCACGTCGTAGCCAAGCTGGAAGTACCAGACCAGCGTGATGACGCCCACCTGCGCCATGTTGTAGGAGACGGTCAGCAGGTAGCGCCCC
>RFQW01000490.1 GCA_009924765.1 Planctomycetota bacterium
AGGTAGAAGAGCGGGAAGAGGAAGATCCAGATCAGGTCGACGATGTGCCAGTACAGGCCGCCGGTGTCGACCGCGGTGAAGTTCTTGCTGGAGAAGTCGCCGCGGATGGCGCGCCAGGTGAGCCACGCCAGCACGCCCATGCCCGCCACCACGTGGATGCCGTGCAGGCCGGTCATCGCGTAGTAGATGGCGAAGAAGAGGTGCGTGTTCGGCGGCATCGCCTTGTCCTCGAGGTGCGTTCCCGGGTGCGCTTCCTCGGAATGGCCGGGTGCGGGCTCGGCGGCAGGGGCCGGGGCCGGGGCGCCGCTCGCGCGGGCAACGCCGGTCGGGCCGACGGAGGCGGGCTTCACCGCGGAGGCGTCCACGGCGGGCTTCGCGGCCAGGTCCGGGATGGCGAACGTGGCGGGGTTGTTCACCACGATCGCGGCGCCCGGCGCGGCGGGAGCGGTCTTCAGGACCTTCGCCTCCTCGGCGCCCTCGGCGTCATGCGGCGGGACGTAGAAGCTGGGGCCCCAGACGAGGTTGTCGTGGATCTTGTGGGAGTACTCGAAGTACTTGATGATCAGGAAGCCGACCGCACCCATGAAGGTGAGGATGAGGCACGCGATCAGGCCGCCGCGGCGGTTGGTCTGCGCAAAGCGCACGGCCATCGCCATGGTCACGCTGGAGAGGATCAGCACGCAGGTGTTGATGCCGCCCATCACCGTGTCGAGGTAGTGGCTGGCGTAGCTGAAGATCTCCGGGTGGCTCATGCGCAGGATGGCATAGGCCACGAAGAGACCGCCGAAGAACAGCACTTCGGTGGCAAGGAACAGCCAGATGCCGAGCTTCGCGCTGTCGAACTGCTGCTGCAGGCTGTCGAAGTGGTGCGCGAGGTTCGGGTCGTGCGCGTGGCCGTGGTCGCCATGGGCATGGCCGTCGTGGCCGTGTCCATGCGCCTCGGCGCCGTGCTGCGTGTGTGTGCTTGCGATGGTCTGGCTCACGTGATGCTCCGTGCGTGTCTGTTCGTGCCCCGCAGGGCCGTCAATGCTGCGTCCGCCGTCGAGGCTGCGTCCGCCGTCAGTGCGCTGCCTTGGCGCCTCCGGCGCCCGGGTTCACCTCGGGATCGGCACTCTCGTCGACCCAGTAGCCGCCGGTCTTCTCGTCCCAGTGGACGACGCTGAAGTCGTAGCAGTCGCCGACGCGCGGCGCCTTGGCGAAGTTGTCGAAGGGCGGCGGGCTGGCGCACTGCCACTCCAGGCTGCGGCCGCCCCAGGGGTTGGCCGGCGCCTTGCGGCCCGTGAAGAAGCTGCCGAACAGGCTCACCGCGGTCAGCACGAAGCCGAACGCCATGGTGTAGCTCCCGATGGTGGAGATGACGTGGTAGATCTGGAACTCGGGCTGGTAGTCGTAGTACCGGCGCGGCATGCCCTTGGAGCCCAGGATGAACTGGGTGAAGAAGGTCACGTTGAAGCCGATGAAGATGACCCAGCAGGCGATGGTGCCGAGGCGCTCGTCGTACATGCGGCCGAAGATCTTCGGCCACCAGTGGTGGAGGCCGCCGATCATGCCGATCAGCGCGCTGCCCATCATCACGTAGTGGAAGTGCGCCACCACGAAGTAGGTGTCGTGCAGGTGGACGTCGGTGCTCAGGGTCGCCAGGTGCAGGCCGGTGAGGCCGCCG
>RFQW01000050.1 GCA_009924765.1 Planctomycetota bacterium
TCCGCCATGTCGCCCGAGTCCACGGTGCCGTCGCCGTTGCCGTCGCCGGCGCAGTTGGACACGCTCAGTGTCAGTGTGGCGGTTGCGGAACCGGCCGCATTGGTGGCCTTGATCACCACGCTGGTGGTGGCGGCCGTGATGGGCGTGCCGCTGATCAGACCGGTGGCGGTGTTCACGCCAAGGCCGCTGGGCAGTCCGGTGGCATCGAACGATGTGGGAGTGCCCGATGCCGTGATCTGGTACGCGAACGCGCTGTCGACGAAGGCAGTGGCGGTGGTCGCGCGGGAGCGTGCCGCTTCCACCACCACCGGTTCCACCGCCACCACCTCCGCCACTCGCGGACCCGTTGATGCTGAGGTTGGTGGGCTGCAGGCCGGCCGGCGTGAAGCTGGCCGAGCATCCCACCGTGATCGAGGCGCCGGCGGCGATGGTGCCGTTCCAGCTGGCGTTGGTCACCACGAAGTGGTTGCCCACATGGCTGGTGATGGTGCCGTTCCACAGGTCGCCGATGGTGGCGCCCCAGTCGAACTCCAGCGTCCAGCCATTGACGGGTTGCGCGGTGTTGTTGGTGATGGTGAAGGTGCCGTTGCCACCGCCATACCACTGGCTGGCGAAGCCGAAGCTTGCGGTGGCCGCGAACGAAGGAGCTGCCGCGAGCAGCAGCGAAACGATGACAAGCAGGATGCGCTTCATGTGCAGGATCCCCATGAAAGGAGGAGGAGAGCGACGTCACCACCGTCGGTGATGCCGCTGCCGTCGAGGTCGTAGGCCGAAGCCTCGCCGTAGGAGAGCAGGAGTTCCGCGAGATCGCCGGAGTCCACGGTGCCATCAAGGTTGCCGTCGCCCATGCAGGCGCTCACGGTGAGCGTGAGCGTGCCGCTGGTGGTGCCGCTCGCGTTGCCGGCCTGCATGGTGATGGTCGAGGTGCCGGCTCGCACGGGTGTGCCGCTGATGACGCCCGTGGAGGTGTTCACGGCAAGGCCCTCAGGCAGGCCTGTGGCGCCGAACACATTCGGATTGCCGGTGGCCGTGATCTGGTACAGGAACGGCGCGCCCACGCTCGTCGCGGCGGCTGGTGCGCTGGTGAACACCGGCGGAAGCGTGGCCACGGCGCCGGTCGCCACAAGACCGGTGGGCTGCAGGTTGGGCGTGGCGAACGAGGCCGTGCAGCCGATCTCCACGAAGGCACCTGGCTCGATGCGCGCGTTCCATTCGGCGTTCTTCACCACGGTGTTGGTGCCCGACTGGCTGACGATGGTGCCGTTCCACACGCTGTTGATCTGCGCGCCCCAGTCGATGCCCACGGTCCACGAGAGGATGGGCTGGGTGCCGTTGTTGGTGACGCGGATGGCGGCCTGACCACCGCCGATCCACTGGCTGGTGAGCGTGAAGCGCACATCCGCCTTCACCGTGCTGACGGTGGGGTTGCCGTAGTCCACGCCACCGAAGTCCAGATCACTGGTCGACAAGAACACCTCGCCCGCCGGATCGATGCGCTGCCAGATCACGTACAGCACGTGACGACCCACACGCGTGGGCAGTTGCAGCGTCATGTAGTAGTTGTTGCCGGTGGTCATGCACATGCACTGCGAGCTGTTCTGGCCGCAGCTGCCCGACAGTTTTGCGGTCTCGCCGCCGGGGATCAGTTCCAGATCCGACCACTTCAGCGGCAGGCGCGGGTCGTAGCCGTCGCGGGTGATGTAGGCGGTGAAGGTGCTGGGATCATGCGGCGTGGCTGCGTAGAAGCGGCAGACGCGCGGACCGGGCACCACCTTGGTGGCGGGCCAGTCCACGCGTGCCAGATTCAGTCCGGCGTACTTGTCGCGACCGGCGCCGGCCAGTTGTCCGTCCGGAATCAGGCTCTGATAGTTGCGGTTCGGCGCGAGTCGGCTGACCTCATGCCAGTCGTAGAACGCCTGCGTGCCCGCCACCGCAATGGCCGCGCGCGCGGCCTCGGTCTGCGGCGTCTCCGGGTTCTCCAGGAAGATCGAGTACACGCGGCTCACCGGGTCGGCCATGGATCCGTGGCCGAGGGCACTGAGCGTGACGGCGAGCAGTGAGAGGATGGAGGTGATCGTGTTTCGCATGGGAATTTCCTTCTCTACGAGGATCGGTGGGTGGGTGTGAGACGGTGTTGCGTGGAATTACGGCAGCACGCCCGCGATCTGCTGTCCGTTGTCGTACACGGGGATCTTCAGCGTCTTCGCCACGCTGGCGTTGCCCAGGCCCAGACCGCCGAACGAGGGATCGTTGGACGCACTCCACGCCGTCGCCGGCACGCCGGTCTTCAGGCTCATGCGGAACTGCGCCTCGCGCCAGTACGACGAGCCGGTGCCGGGCTGCACCATGCTGCCCTCGAAGCTCACGTCCACGTAGTAGATCTTGCGCGTGGCGTCGTGCACCTTCAGCGCCGGCGCCACCGTGCCGTTCTGCACGTAGTTGGCGTTGATCACCACCGCGGTCTGGTCGTAGCCCGCGGCGAAGAGCTCGCTCAGGTCCACGAAGTAGCGGAACGACAGGTGGGTGGAGCCGACCGCCGGGAAGGCGGAGCGGTTGTTGAGCAGCGCACGGATCTCGGTGAAGCCGCTTCCCTGCTGGTTGATCGAGGCTTCCACGAAGAACTCGTCATCCACGTTGCCCGCTTCCGACGCGGGCGGGAAGTCGGACAGCGGAAGACCCGCGGTGTCCTGCGCCAGGCGGGCCACGGCGCCTGTGAATCCGGCGTTGTAGTCCATGGCGACCTCGTTGCAGATGTAGTTGCTGCGGTCATCCACATAGGACGTGTCGGTGGCCGCCGAGGGGCCGCCCACCAGCGCGCCGTACAGGATGTGGCGGCTGGCCGCGGGCGTGGTCATGCTGCCCGACCACGCTCCGTGCGCGCCGCGATGGTGCGGGTTCACGGGCGGATTCACGCCGAAGCCCACCACGTAGCTGCGAGCCGCGGGGTTCTTGCCCAGCATGTAGTCGACCTGCGTGCGCGCAAAGTCACGGTAGCGCGTGCCCACGTCGCCCACGCGATCGGCGTACACCAGGGCCAGGAACGCGGTGTTGGCGGCGTAGCGCAGCGAACCCCACTGGTCGAGCCACGCAAGGCCGCCCGGTGTGGTGGCGATCTTCGCGCCGTTGTAGCCGACGGTCCAGTAGTCGAGCCAGTTCTGCGCGGCGGTCTTGTAGACGGCCTTGCCGGTGAGTTGGGCCAGCAGCACGGTGGTGCCGTAGGTCTTGTCATCCCAGTTGTGGGTCCACTTCAGCGGCAGTCCCGAGAGGTTGGATGCGTAGATCGCCTCGGCCTTCGCCAGATAGGTCGCCTCGCCGGTGGCGCGGTACATCCACGCGGCAGACCACGCCAGCTCGTCGTAGTAGCCCGACCACGAGTTGTAGTAGGTGGCGGCGTCGGTGATGGAGTCGCTGTACTTGCCGCGGTAGGTGTCCGCGAAGGCGAACAGCGTGCGCGCGTGCGCCAGCAGCTTCGCCGAGTACGCAGGATCACTCGTGCGGAACAGGATGGACGCGGAGGCCAGTGCCGCAGCGGACTCGCCGGCCAGGTCGGAACCCGGCTTGGCAGCGGTGATCGCGTAGGCGGGCCGCGCCATGGTCATGGTTTCGGCGGGGCCCCAGTAGCCGTGGTCCAGCGAGCCGTTGCCCACCTGGCCGTACAGCACGTTGTCCGCGGGATGCGCCTTGATGATGAAGTCGGTGCCCCAGCGAATCACGTCGCGAAGTGCGGCCGTCTGGCTGGTGCGGTCGTAGGCGGTTCCGTACTCGATGCCGCCCCAGGCGAGCAGCGAGAGCGAGGCAGCCATGGGCAGGCCGAACTTCACGTGATCACCTGCATCGTGGTAGCCGCCGGTCAGGTCCAGGCCGACATCGCTTCCATCAGCGAGGCCCGAATCGCCGCGCCATGGCACGCGGAAGCCGCTCGGCAGCTTGCCCGACTTCTGCGCGTCGAAGAAGTACAGGGACTTCTGCAGCACTTCGGCGTAGTTGAAGGTTCCGGGCGCGCTGGCCGGCGACACGGTGAGCGTGAGCGCCTGCGTGGCGGTACCTGTGGCGTTGGTCGCCGACAGCATCGCGTTGGAGGTGGCTGCCGCGATGGGCACACCCGAGATCAGGCCACTGGTGGTGTTCACCGAGAGACCGGAGGGCAGGCCCGTTGCGCCGTATGCGGTTGGCGAACCGGACGCCACGATCTGGTAGCTGAACTGCGCGCCCACGGTGCCAGCGGCGCTGACGCTGCTGGTGATCACCGGAGTGGTGGCGCCGCCGGTGGTGCCGCCGCCGCTTCCGCCGGTGGTTCCGCCACTACCTCCACCGGTCGTGCCACCACCAGTCGTTCCGCCGCCCGTGGTTCCGCCACCGGTGGTGCCGCCAGTCGAGCCGGAGCATGGGCCCCAGTTCAGCAGCAGCAGGGCCGTGTCGCCGCTGTCAGTGATGCCGCTGCCGTCGAGGTCCCACACCGACGCCTCGCCGTAGGAGAGCAGCATCTCGGCGAGATCCGCGGCGTCCACGCCGCCATCCAGGTTGCCGTCGCCCTCGCAGGTGCCGACATCCACGCTCGAAAGCGTTCCGACGGCGCTTGCATCGGTCACGCGGGCGCCCGTTGCGCCAGAGAGCTCGACCAGAAACTGAACCGGAGCAGCCAGTCTCTGTGCGGGCACCGTGATCGAGAGCGTCTTCACCGTCTCGCCGGCCGCGAAGGCCAGCGTGCCGGCACCTGCGAGGTAGTTCACGCCAGCGATGGCCGTGGCGTCCTTGGTGCTCCACGCCACGCTCACCGCCGAGGCGGCCGCGGCCGACAGTCGCACCGAGAAGTTGATCGACTGGCTGGGGTTGGTGGAGGTGATGCCGCCGCCCAGTGAGCCCGCCAGGCTTGCGCGGATCGCCGACATGCGCGACTCGTTCACCGTGGTCCAGTCATCGTTCAGGATGCCGCCGGTGTCGCCGCTGTTGGGGTTCAGGCTCCAGTAGGTCCAGCTCATGCCCAGTTCGCCCGCGGCCAGATCCTTGGTGCCGTTCAGGTCGAAGTCGCCGTCCACGTAGTCGGTGAGCTTGTCCATCCACTGCTGGTCGCTGACGGTGGCCATCTTGCTGCCGAACTCGCCGAGCAGCAGCGGAGCGGTCTTGTTGCGGTAGATGTAGCCCCAGTGCGCGTACCACACGTCGTCCAGGTTGTTGGGATAGGTGGGGTCGCTGAACCAGGTCTGCGCGAACACGCTCGCGGGGTAGTCGTGCATCGAGTACACGAGCTTGTTCGACACGCCCAGCACCACCGGGTGGGTGGCAACACCCTTCAGGTTGCCGCCCCACCAGGTGGTCTGGTTGTTGTACTTCTCCACGCCTTCCACGATGATCAGCCAGTCGGGGTTGGCGGCCAGAATGGCGTTGCCGCAGCGCTCGGCGGCCTTGTTCCAGTCGGTGGCCGCGCTGCTGGTGCCCCAGCTGGCGGTGCGCTTGGGTTCGTTGAACAGGTCGGCGCCGATCACCGTGCTGTTGCCCGCGTAGCGGCGCGCCAGCATGGTCCAGTCGTCGATCCAGCGCTGCTCGGTGTAGTAGCTGTCGCCGGCGACGTACCACACATCCTCGCTGAGATAGTTGTCAGCCTTCGCCGAGTGGCGGTCCAGGATCACGCGCAGGCCGATCTGGCCGCAGTAGGTGATGACCTTGTCCATGCACTCGATGGGGCTGAGGCCCTGCAGGTCGGGGTTCTGCGCGAAGTTGATGCTGTTCGTGGCAACGCCCGAGCGCAGCATCTCGTTGGAGAAGGGCAGGCGCAGGGTGTTGAAGCCCAGGCTCTTCACCTGGTCGAGCATGGACTTGTAGCCGCGCGACCACAGGCCGTGCAGCGCATGGTTGCCCGTCTCGAAGCCGAACCAGTTCACGCCCGCGATGCGCACCGCGTTGCCGCTGGCATCCACGATCTGGTTGCCGCGGGTGCTGAAGTAGCCACTGTTCGAAGTGCCGCCTCCGGTGCCGCCGGTGCTGCTCGACACGATCAGGCTGGCATCCTCGATGGTCATGGATGGGGTCGTGCCGCCGCCGCCCGTGCCGCCACCCGTTCCGCCGCCGGTGCCACCGCCGGTCCCTCCACCGGCGGAGGCACCCTTCAGGATGATGTTCGTTGGCAGCACGCCCGCCACCGCGCTGTTCACCGTGCAGCCAACCTCAATGGTGGCGCCAGTGGCGATGGTGGCGTTGTAGGCGGCGTTCGCCACCACGTAGTGCGTGCCCACATGGCTTGTGATGCTGCCGTTCCACAGACTGGTGACGTCGGCGCTCCAGTCGAACTCCAGCGTCCAGCCCTGCAGGCTCTGCGCCGAGGTGTTGGTCAGCTTGAAGGTGCCCTGTCCGCCACCGTTCCACTGATTGGTGTAGGCGAAGGTGTCCGCGATGGCGGGGGAAGCGGCGAGCAGGAGGCATGCGACAGCCTTGCGGAGACCCTTCATAGGAGGTTCCTTCCGAGTCAGATTTGATGAATTGCATGAAGACATGACCCACCTACGGTGTGGGGAATGTCTGCGTGAGGTGGTTCGAGTCGTAAAAGCCGACAGTCGCGGGCAGGTGGCTGCTGAGCGCGGTCCTGAACTTCTATGGGGGACTCAGTGTCGTGAAGAATCAGCCAGTGAGGTGGGGGCGCATGGGTTGCGCGTGGCAGTGTTCATCAGACACAGAATTCTTCGGCGTGTTGCAGCAGCGTGTTTCAGAACTCGTGAAAATTGGTGAAATAGCGAACTTGCGCGCAATCGGGCGTTTTGGCACATGAGATGAATCGCGTGCCGATTGCAGCATGTCGAGGCCGTGTGAGCCACTGTTAGCATTTCGCGCGATTCCCCATGAGCATCTTTGCCATCGACATCAGTCCACCGGTGCTGTTCTTCGTGCTTGGCATGGTCGCGACGCTGGTGCGATCGAACCTCCGCATTCCGTTGCCGGTCAGCAGGCTCATGTCCCTGTACCTGCTGTGGGCGATCGGCTTCACCGGTGGCGTGAAGATCGCGCACGCGGGTCTTGATCGCGTGGCGCTGACAGGCATCGGCCTTGGCGTGCTGCTCGCAGCCGTGATGCCGGTGGCGGTGTTCGCGTTGCTGCGACGGCGCGTGGGTGTGGACAACGCGGCGGCGATCGCCGCTTCGTATGGATCCGTGAGTGCGGTCACGTTTCTCACCGCCTCAAGCATGCTGCAGTCGGCGGGCATCGAGACCGGCGGGCACATGGTGGCGGTGATGGCGCTCATGGAGTCGCCCGCGATCGTTGTGGCGATCCTGCTGCTGCGGCGCGCGCAGGCGAGCAGCGCCGCGGAGGCCGCGGGTCGCGAAACGCAGCGCGGGTGGGGCCACCTGCTTCATGAGTCGTTCCTGAACGGCCCGGTGCTGCTGTTGCTGGGCAGCCTGGTGATCGGTCTGCTCACCCGCGAGCGCGGTTACGCCGCGTTCAAGCCGCTGTGCACCGACCTGTTCAGTGGCGTGCTGGTGTTCTTCCTGCTGGATCTCGGGTTGGTGTCGGCGCGACGCTTGCGCAGCGTGTTCGGACGCGGCCTGTTCCTGCCGGCGTTCGGATTGCTGCTGCCGCCGATCGCTGCCGGCGTGGCCCTGGTGCTGGCTCGCGTGTGCGGCCTGCCGCTGGGCGATGCCACGCTGCTCGCGGTGCTTGCATCAAGTGCCAGCTACATCGCGGTTCCGGCGGCGGCGCGCATCGCCATTCCGAAGGCGGATCCGTCCATGTACATCGGCCTGGCGCTGGCGGTCACCTTTCCGTTCAACGTGGTGGTGGGCATTCCGCTGTATCTGCGCGTGGCGCAGGCCATGTGGGCCGTCTGAGCGCCGCGCTCACTCGTCGCTCTCGCGCAGCTTCGCCAGCACATTGAAGTCTTCCAGCGTGGTGGTGTCCTGCGTGGTTTCCTTGCCGGCGGCGATGTCGCGCAGCAGGCGTCGCATGATCTTGCCGCTGCGCGTCTTGGGCAGTCCGTTGGTGAAGCGGATCATGTCGGGGCGCGCGATGGCGCCGATGTCGCGCGCGACATGCTCCATCAGCCGCTTGCGCATGTTCTCGTCGGCGTTGGCGGCGTGATCGGGATGCAGCACGCAGAAGGCCGCGATGCCGGTGCCCTTGATCTCGTGCGGCATGCCCACCACGGCGGCTTCGACCACCAGCTTGCTCCCTACCAGACTGCTCTCCACCTCGGCGGTGCCCAGACGGTGGCCGCTCACGTTCAGCACATCGTCGATGCGGCCCATGATCCAGAAGTAGCCGCGCTGATCGCGTCGCGCACCATCACCCGCGAGGTACATGCCCTTCACGCGGCTGAAGTAGGTGTCGATGAAG
>RFQW01000491.1 GCA_009924765.1 Planctomycetota bacterium
GACGACACCTGAAAAAAGAAGAGACCCTGTCTGCCGGGTACGAGGCAGACAGGGCCGAGGTGGCGGGGCGGCAGCAATGGTGTTCCCGTACCAGTGCGCCCACCAGACGGGTGACCAATCGCACGTCGCCTCCGTCGTTTCAACTACGGGCCGACAGTGGTTTGTGTGAAAGCCACTTCGTAGAAAGTTGCACGATGGTGCAGATGGCATCGAAAGCCGGACCCCTTACACTCACCGAATGAAGCCCGTTTCCCGCGCTTTCGTGGCCTTTGCCGCATTCCTGCTGTGCACCAGTGTCGCACGCGCCGCAAGCCCGGAGATCGACAAGGCGCTTGCACAGGTGCCCGCCGAGCAGCGGCCCAGCATGGAATGGCTCGTGACGCACATGCCCGCGCAGGATCGCGACACGCTGAAGGCTGACTTTCTGCTGCAGCATGTGGACACCGCATACAAGGCCTGGAAGAGCGCGCCGTGGAACGCCACGGTGAGCGAGGCGATGTTCCGCGATGCCATCCTGCCGTATGCGTCGGTGAGCGAGCAACGCGAGAACTGGATGCCCATGTTGCGACAGGTGCCTGCCCATGGTGCAGGGTGTGAACAACCCGGGGCAGGCCGCGATCCGCCTGAACCAGCAGCTGTTCCCAGTGACCGGCGTGAAGTACTCCACCGCACGCGAGCGCGCCGATCAGTCGCCGAGTGAATCCATGAAGTCCGGTCTGGCGTCGTGTACCGGTCTTGCGATCATGCTTGTGGATGCGTGTCGCGCCGTGGGCGTTCCCGCGCGATTCGTGGGCGTGCCCAAGTGGATCGAGCGCGACGGCAACCACTCATGGGTGGAGGTGTGGGATGGCAGCAACTGGCGCTTCACTGGCGCGGCCGAACCCACCGGCGATCGTCTGGATGAAGGCTGGTTCGTGGGCGCGGCGGCCGGTCAGCGCAGCGGCAAGCCAGAGCACGCCATCTACGCCGTCACCTGGAACGACTCGCCCATCACCTTTCCGATGGTGTTCGATCCGTCGCGGCCCGGCGCGCGCGCGGTGGATGTGACCGAGCGATACACGCACGCCAAGCCCACGTCGGCCGACTCCACGGCGCCACTGTCCAAGGCCGACGCCGAGAAGGCGCGCGAGCAGTTCATCGCCTCGTATGCATCGGACACGCGCAAGATCGCGCAGGAAGACATCGACAAGAAGGTGATCGAGGCCGCCGGCGCGCGCATGCCCATCTGGTACGCGGTGTATGGCGACAAGCCCGCCAACGGTCGCAGCCTGTACATCAGCATGCATGGCGGCGGCGGCGCGCCGCCCGACGTGAACGACAAGCAGTGGGACAACCAGAAGAAGCTGTACAAGCCTGAAGAGGGCGTGTACGTGGCGCCGCGCGCGCCCACCGACACATGGGATCTGTGGCATCAGGGCCACATGGACGCGCTGTTCACGCGCCTGATCCGCGACATGGTGCTGGTGGAAGGCGTGAACCCCGATCGCGTGTATCTGATGGGCTACAGCGCGGGTGGCGACGGCGTGTTCCAGCTGGCGCCGCGCATGGCCGACCGCTTCGCCGCGGCCAGCATGATGGCGGGGCACCCCAATGAAACGCGCCCCGACGGCCTGCGCAATCTTCCCTTCTCCATCTATATGGGCGGCAAGGACGCGGCG
>RFQW01000492.1 GCA_009924765.1 Planctomycetota bacterium
TCGCTGCTCAGCTGGTGCGCCCTGCCGCTGGGCGTTGAACCGTGGATCCGTTTGCCATCGATCGTCAGCGGCGCGGCAGCGGTGCTTGGCGCGTGGTGGATCGGCCGCGCAACCCGCGACGGCACCACGCTGGCGACATGGATGGCCTTCATCATCGCGGTGCTGCCCGCGGCCGTGAACGCAGGCAGCGAGGCACGCGGCTATGGACTGATGATCGCCACCTCCAGCGTGTCCACCGGCCTGCTGCTGATGGCCATGAAGCACGGCGGATCGTGGCGATGGATCGCGTATGCCATCGTGCTGGCGCTCGGCGTGTGGGGGCATCTGGTCACCGCGATGGTCGGTGTGGGGCACGCCGCGCTTGCGCTGTGGATGCTGCGCTCACCCACTTCACGACCGATCGCGCTTCGCATGCTGGTTGCCATCGCCTGCGCCACCACGCTGTCGATCGCGCTGTGGAGCCCAGCGCTGCCCGATCTGCTGCACACGCGCAGTCAGTTCACCGCTTCGCGCGGCGATGAACCCACGCTGCTCGGTCACGAGGGCCGCATGCTGCTGTGGAGTTTGCTGGGGATGGGTGCGTTGCCGCGCGCAGGCAGCGGCTGGGGCGGATCGTGGGGCGCGTCGCTGGTGCTTCCCCTGCTCGCGATCGGCCTGCGCGGCTGCTTCGTGGATCGTGACGCGCGCCGAGCGCTGGCGGCCAGCGCGCTTGGTCTGCCGATCGCGCTCGCGCTGGTGTGGCTCGCGGGCAGCTGGTTCTACGCGCGCTTCATGCTGTTTGCGCTACCGGGCGTGGCGCTGGTGGCGGGTGTTGGTGCGTCGAACCTGATGCACACACGAACCAGTGACGGCCTCGGCCACTGGCGTCCGCTTCTTCCCATCGTGCTGGCGTTCATCGCATGGCCTCTCTTCTGCATGGTCGGACCGCGCCAGCCCATCCGCGAGGCCGTCGCCTGGATGGCCGCGAACCGCGCCCCCGACGATGTCATCGTGGGCATCGGCATCGCCGATGATGTGGTGCAGTGGTACGCCATGGCGAACCAGATCACGGTGCATCCCACGGGGCTGAACGGCGCCACAGCGCCGGAAACCTTCGCGCGACTGCGCCCACGATGGATCATCCAGCTCTATCCACAGCACACCACCCGGCCCGAGATCGGGAACGCGGCACAGCAACTTGGATCGTGGAACACGCGCACGTTCGTTGGCTGCATCGACGACGGCGAAGTGGTGGTGTGGCAACGCATCCCGTAGCGCGCACGCTGCTAGCCTCGCGGCGTGCCCATCGGACCCATCGAGATCCTCACCGAGACCGAGATCGACCGCGGCTGGCGCTTCACCGCGCAGGCGGTGCAATCCGATGGCACGCTGCTGCCCATCACGCTCGAGGTGTCATGGGCCGACTACGACTTCTTCTGCCCGGAAGGCTCGGCACCACCGGCGGCCGTGGCTGAAGCCACGCTGCACTGGATGCTGCAGCACCGCGACGATCGTCCGCTTCCCGCGCGACTCGACGCCAGCCACGCGCGTCGCATGCATCCCGATGCCGACCGCGCAATCCGCGCCGCGCTCAATCCGCTCGACCGCTCATGAGCGGCTGCAGCGTGCGCGCCGCGAACTGCACCGGCACTTCCACCCAGAAGGTGCTGCCCTTGCC
>RFQW01000493.1 GCA_009924765.1 Planctomycetota bacterium
ACCACGCAGGAAATCCAGCGCCGCTGGAAAGCTGATCGAGAAGAACCAGAAGTAGAACGGCACCAGCGCGGCGAGGAATCCCACCGTCAGCACGTCGACCGCCGTCACCAGCACCTGCTCCGCGCTCGACCCAAGCAGTGCACCCCACTGGAACCCCGCGCGATCCGGTCGCGCCGAAACCAGTCCGCGCCGATCGAGCTCCGCGACAACCGCGCGCTGGATCGCGTCCGCTTCCTTGATCGCCACCTCGCGCTCGGCGCTGGTCGCCGTCGAGACCTCGCCCTCGATCCGCTTCGACTTCGGAGCGGCGGATTCCGTCGCCTTCGATGCCTCGGCCTCGTGCGTCGACGCCGCGTCCTTGCCGGCCGCGCCCGAGACGCCCACCGGAGCGGGACTGACGTTGCTGCTGAACCACTCCTTCACGCGCTCCACTTCGCCGCGGTACTGCTCGGGAAGCTGCTCCGCGCGATCGAACGCCGCATTGAACCGGCCCTGACGGAACGCCTGCACGAAGCTGGCGCTCTGGCCCACCACGATCGGCAGCATGATGGCCAATACCGCCACCAGCGCCACACCCGCCGTGCCCATCAGCGTGCCCACGGCGGCCGTTCGCGTCATGTTGAATCGGCGCACAAGCCCCTGCACCACGGGCTCCACCAGATACGCCAATCCGAACGCCACCAGCAGCGGAACACTCACGCTGCGCATGGCATAGCCCAGGTACACGATCGCCAGCACCACGGCCACCACCACCACATCGCGCACGCCCTGAATCTGCCACAGGTGCAGCCGCGCCAGGCGCGTCGCTCCGTCGCGCTCCTCGGGCGCCTCGCGGTTCGCGTCGCTCATGCGCCGGTCCGCCGCCCGATCGCCGTCACCAGCCGATCGCGACTGAACGCTTCATGAAAGTCGAACACGCCGCGGAAGTCTTCAAGACTGTCCCGCGAGGTCTTGCTCAAGAGTCCGGCGTCGATCATGGCGAACACGATGCGGCCGAAGTCGTCCGTGCGCTCCACATGCCAGCTGTGCAGCACGCTGCAGGCCATCATGCCGTAGCGCTCGATCGCGTACTCGCGCAGCCCCATGCACAACTGCTGTCCACTCACGTGACGATCGCCTTCGGGGGCGCCGGGCTGTCCGTGCACCAGTTCCATGGTGCGACCCAATCCGTCGCGCACGAAGTGGTACGCCTCCGGCGGATAGGGCCCTGCCTTCGCTGCCAGCCTGCGCCAATCGACTTCGGTTGCTGTCTGGGTCATGCGGTGATCCGGTTGTCAGTATCGGCTCGCGAACGCCGCGAACTTCGCACATCGTGCAGGCGCAAGCCTAGGCGATCCCCGCGCCCACCGTCTGCGACACCCATGTGGGCGCCGCATCGCACGCCAGCACCGCCTCGAACCCGCGCGCCGGCTCCGCCACCTCGAACCCGAGCAACCCGTGCCGCGCGCCAGCCCCGAGCACCGCCTCGTCCGCCGGGATGCCCATCGCCGCCAGTCCCTCCAACGAGATCATCTCCAGCAGCAGCTCGGCATGCACGTCCCCGCGGCGCCACAGCAGCCGTGCGTCATCAAGCGGCGTGATGCGGTCCTCCCGGTCGAGGCTGGGCAGCCCGTCGGTGCACAACGCAACACGCACCCCGGCCGCCAGCAT
>RFQW01000494.1 GCA_009924765.1 Planctomycetota bacterium
GGCGCCCGCCCCGTGCGAGTGGCCCCAGCCTTCCCAGTGCGGGTCGGCCTGCGGCATGACGGCCTTGACCTCGGCGATGGCGATCATCGGGAGGAAGCGGCAGAAGAGGAGGAACAGCACGCCGAAGAGGCCGAAGGCCCCGAGCATGGTGCCGATGTCGACCCAGGTGGGCACGAACTTGTCCCAGCTGGTGGGCAGGAAGTCGTTGGCCAGGCTGGTGACGATGATCACGAAGCGCTCGAACCACATGCCCACGTTGACGAAGAGGCTGAGGACGAACATCAGCGGGATGCTGGTGCGGATCTTCTTGAACCAGAAGAGCTGCGGCGTGATGACGTTGCAGCTGACCATGATCCAGTAGGCCCAGGCGTACTGGCCGAAGGCGCGGTTCATGAACGCGAACTTCTCGAAGAGCGCGCCCGAGTACCACGCGATGAAGAACTCCATGCCGTACGCGTAGCCGACCATGCACCCGGTCACCAGGATGACCTTGTTCATGTTGTCGAGGTGGCGCAGCGTGATGAGGTTCTTCAGGCCGAAGAGCTCGCGCGCCGGCACCGCGAGCGTCACCACCATGGCGAAGCCGCTGAAGATGGCGCCCGCGACGAAGTACGGCGGGAAGATGGTGGTGTGCCAGCCCGGGAGCTGGCTGGTGGCGAAGTCGAAGGACACGACGCTGTGCACGGAGAGCACGAGCGGCGTGGAGAGCGCGGCCAGCAGCAGGTAGGCGCGCTCGTAGCGGTGCCAGTGGCGGTTGGAACCGCGCCACCCCAGCGAGAACAGGCCGTAGGCGATCTGCTGGACCTTGCCCTTGGCGCGGTCGCGCATGGTGGCCAGGTCCGGCACCAGGCCGACGTACCAGAAGAGGAGCGACACCGTGAAGTAGGTGCTCACCGCGAACACGTCCCAGAGGAGCGGGCTGCGGAACTGCGGCCACATGTCCATCTGGTTCGGGATCGGGAACAGCCAGTAGGCCAGCCAGACGCGGCCGATGTGGATGCCCGGGAACAGGCCGGCGCAGATGACCGCGAAGATGGTCATCGCCTCGGCGAAGCGGTTGATGCCCGTGCGCCACTTCTGGCGGAACAGGAACAGGATGGCGCTGATCAGCGTGCCTGCGTGGCCGATGCCGACCCAGAACACGAAGTTGGTGATGTCGAACGCCCACATCACGGGGTTGTTGAGGCCCCAGACGCCGACGCCGGTGAAGATCAGGTAGTGGACGACGAAGCCCAGGTTGAGCACCAGCAGCATGCTCAGCGCGAACATGATGTTCCACGCCATGGGCACCTTGCGGAGCTCGTTCGGCCGGCAGACGGTCGCGGTGACCTCGCCGAAGTCCTTCACTCCGAGCACGAGGGGCGAACGCTTGCCCGGCGTCTCGCCGGTGTTGTCGATCTCGGTGAATCCGTGCATCGGACGTCCGTGGTCAGGGGCGGGGATGGTGCTCACGCCTTGCCTCCGTTCGGGGCGGCAGCGGCGTGGCCGGCGTGGTCATGGCCTTCGTGCCCATGCTCGTCATGAGCATGCTCGATGGCCGGGTTGTCGACGCGGGCGAGGTACTTGAGGCGCGGCTTGGTGTTCAGCTCCTCGAGCAGGTCGTAGCTGCGCTTGGTGCGCTGCAGCTGCAGGACGTCGCTGCCCTCGAC
>RFQW01000495.1 GCA_009924765.1 Planctomycetota bacterium
TAGGATTTTCGCATGTCCGACGAAACGGCCGTTGATGCATGGACCGCGCTGCTGGCGCAGGCAGGCCAGTTGGCGGCGGCCTCGCGCGCGTGGCCACGCGACGCCGAAGGCGATCGAATGCGGGCAAGCGTGACGCCGTTGGTGCAGTTGCAGGCGGTGCGCATCGCGATGGAGCAGCTGGACCGCTTGCCCGCGGCCAGCAGGGCGTATGCGCGCGACCAGGCCGAGGTGCTTGTGCAGCGTTCGTGCGAGGCGTTGCGCCACGCGTGGCATGGCGAGCCGATGCCGGCGTGGATGCTGGACATCATGGCCGCGTCCCGTGACTCGATCGCGGCAAGCCTGTACGCCGGACTGCGCGGTCTGCGATGGAACGGTGCGCAGCCAATGGTGGTGCCGGCGTGGCGGCAGGATGTGACGGCAGCGTTGGGCACCCTGGCGGTGATGGAGCCAGGCACCATCGCGTTGCCCGGCGAATGTATCGCCTGGTGGACGGAACGCACGGACCTTTCCTGCGAGGGATGCGAGGTGCAGCCCATGCAGGCGCCGGTGCAGGTGTACAGGCGCTTCGACGAATCGGGCCGTTACGCAGGCAGCGCCGAGGTGCCGCTGCACGAACCGTTGCCCGCTGGCATGCCCATGCTGGTGCCGCTGTTCGTGGCGGGGCAGCCGGTGGGCGCGTTGCAGCGCGATGCGCAGGCGTGGCTGGCGATGCAGGTTGCGGCGGGCGTGCCGCAGGCCTGACGATCAGGCGTTCGCCAGTGGCGCGGCGGCGACGATCTCGATGACTTCGGTCGGTTCGCGTCGGCTCGCCACGCGCATGCGCGCTGCCAGATGCGCGGCTTCGCGCTTCCACAGCGCCTGCACCAGCGCCGCGTCGTTGCACTGCTCGCTCAGGTGCAGCAGCACGATGTGCTCGGGTGAGGTGCCCTGCGCGTGCAGCGTGTGCACCAGTTCAAGCGCCTGCGCGTTCGACAGGTGGCCGCTTCCATCCATGATGCGATGCTTCAGGTAGTCCGGACGCGCGCTCGCCAGTTGCATGGGTGGGTCGTAGTTGCTCTCCAATGCCAGCAGCCGCACGCCGTCGAACAGTTCGAGAAGCGTGGGTGGCACGCGGCCCATGTCGGTGGCCCAGCCAACGCCGATGTCCGCGAAGTCCACGCGGAAGGCCGTGCTGCCTTCGCGGTCATGCGGCAGCGCGGTGGCGCTGATGCGGAAGGGACCGATGTCGAGCGGTTCCGCCACCCATCGCGTTGGGGCGTGGGGCAGGCCTGCGCGTGGAAGTAGATGCCCGTGCTCGGGCCGCAGCACCACGGGTGGCGCCATCAGCGACGGCCAGCCGCGTGCCCAGCCCGTGTGCAGGTGATCCACGTCGCCGTGCGTCAGCAGCACGCCGTGCAGGCTTTCAAGATCCGCGCCCTCGGCGCGAAGCAGGCCACGCAGCCTGCGTGGTGACAGGCCCAGATCGATCAGCAGGTCGTGTCGTCGCGTGCCATCGAAGGCCGTCAGCAGCGCCGAATTGCCGCTGCTTCCGCTGGCCAGCACGCGCAGGCGAAGGCGCACCGCGCTCATTCCATGTTCACGGCGCTGCCGCGAACCGTGGTGCCCTCGCCGGGCACGATGCCGCGCTTGCCGCTGGTGATGAACGCGA
>RFQW01000496.1 GCA_009924765.1 Planctomycetota bacterium
TGTCGCACCCACGGCTTCAGCAGGCGGAAGCCATGCAACGGATCTCCGGCGCCGTACAGCAGCATGTTGGCTGGATCGAAGTTCACGCCGGCACGCGGGCGATCGAGTTCGTGCAGCGCATCCAGCAGGCACTCGGCGGTTTCCTGTCCCGTCTCGAACGCCACATCCACGCCCTCGGCGGCGAACAGGTCGGTGACCACGCGCAGGCGATCCAGCATGCACCCGCGAAGCGGATCGCCCGCGTCATGCGGAATGAAGCCCGCATGGAAGGTGACCAGCTTCAATCCGATGTCGTGCGCCACGCGTGCCACCCTGCCCGCCAGCGCCTGGTTCTCCTGCCACAGCGCATCGGCTCGAAGGCCACCCGTGTCGCGAATGCGCGGGATGCTGGAATAGTCCTCGCCGCGCGGCGCGAACATGCCGCTCTCGATGTGGATGCCTGCGTCGCGCAAACGCGTCACGCTTTCGCCCCACATCTTTGGCGCGTCCACCAGCGGCACCAGCGCCAGCTGCACCGCGGTGACCCCAGACTGCGTCACGCGCTCCACCAGCTGACCCGCATCCGCGGGCCGCATGCTCCAGCTGCACACCGCCAAGGTCCGTTGCGACATGCGCCGAAGGTAGCCGAGGCATCCGCACCGCCGGGCCGCATGAAGGATGGGTTCATCACGCGATTTATGGCTGGATCGACACCCCCGCCTGCGCGTACCATGCCACAACTCATGAGCAGCGTCGAAGCCCCATCCAACCTGGCACAGTTGAACGCCGGGAAGCGAACCTTCAACGAACGCTGCGAGGCCTTCATCAGCCGCCTGAGCACGCGCAACTGGTTCTGGCAGAAGGTGTGCAGCCTGATCTGGCTGCCCTTCGCCTTCCGCAGCGGCATCACCCTGCGCCGCGCCGCCGAGAACCGCTTCACCGCGGTGCTGCCGTTCACGCGTGGCAACCGCAACTGGTACAACGCGATGGCCGGTGCAGCGCTGCTTGGCAACAGCGAGGTGGCCGCGGGCCTGTTCCTGTTCGGCAGCGTGGGCAGCGACTACATCGTGGTGTGCAAGCGCATGGAGTACAAGTTCCTGCGCCCCTGCGTGGGCCCGGCCGTGTACGACATCGTTCCGCTCCAGGACCTGGATGCGCTCATCCGCAAGGGCGGCGAGTTCAACATCGACCTGGAGATGGACATCCGCCAGCAGGTGAAGGACAACGGCAAGAAGAAGCGCGTGGGCAAGTGCATGATCACCTTCCACTGCGCGCCCAAGGCCATGATGAAGGCTCGCATGCTCCGCAAGAAGGCGGCCGCCGCCGCCCTGCCCGACGCGAACTGACGCCGACCGTCATTGGACAGCCTGATGCCGCCCGGGGATGATCGCGCCATGCGACGCACGATGCAGACCATCGGTTGGGGCCTGTACCTGGCCAGCAGCTGGACGTGGTGCATCGGCATGTTCCTGCCCATCGTGCTGCTGCGCTGGTGGGGATGGCCCGGATTCCTGGCCTTCGCGGTGCCCAACGTGATCGGCTGCTCGCTGTTCGGCTATGTGCTGAACCCCGACAGCAGCGTGCGGTTCATGAAGCGGTTCCGAACCTGGATCATGGTGTTCGCCGCGGCGACCATCGCGTATCAGATGTGGTTCCTGAACGAC
>RFQW01000497.1 GCA_009924765.1 Planctomycetota bacterium
GCCTGTTCGTGCTTCTGCTTCAAGCCGCCGCCCCCGCGGGCGATGCGCCAGCCACGCAGCCCGCGCGCAAGCCCAACTTCGTGTTCATCCTCGGCGAAGGCCATGGCTGGTCCAGCACATCGGTGGACATGGACAGCACGCCGCCGAGCGACGCGCGGCCCGCCGGTCTCACGCCGAACCTGGAGGCGATGGCCGCGCAAGGCATGCGCTTCAGCGACTTCTATGCATCGTGCCCGCGCTGCACGCCTTCCCGCGCCAGCTTCTTCACGGGCATCAGCCCCGCCAAGCTGCACATGACCTACGTGAACGAGGGCGGCGCCGGCAAGCGCGAGGGCGGTGGCAAGGGAGGCAAGGGTGGTGGCAAGGGAGGCAAGGCCGGCAACGATGCCGCCGCACCTGCCGACGATGGCAACGCGGACAAGTACCCGCTGCTTCGCATGATCGCGCCAAGCCCCGAGATGGAACTGCCCACCGACGTGAAGACGACCGGCGATGTGCTGCGCGGCGCGGGCTACGCCACGGCGCACTTCGGCAAGTGGCATGCGGGTCGCATGGATCCAACCAAGCACGGCTTCGATGTGTCGGACGGCCCCAACACCAATCAGGGTCCCGATCGCGGCGAGCAGCCCAACCCCAAGCAGTCCACCGTGATCACCGACCGCGGCATCGACTTCATGCGACAGCAGGTGAAGGCGGGCAAGCCGTTCTTCCTGCAGTTGTCGCACTATGGTTGCGGCAGCGAGGAAGAGGCCACGCCGGAATCGGTGGCCGAGGTGCGCAAGCTGATGCCGCAGCTGCAGGGCAAGCAGCTTGGTTCGGTGGCGGGCATGCGCGACATGGACAAGGCGATCGGTCGCGTGATGGCGGCGCTGAAGGAGCTTGGCATCGCGGACAACACCTACGTGTTCTTCAGCACCGATCACGGAACACCCGGTGGTGGCAGCCCGCGCGGCGTGGGCGCCAACCCGCCGCTGACCGGCGCCAAGGGCAGCGTGAGCGACGGCGGCATTCGCGTGCCGTTCCTTGCGTGGGGTCCGGGCGTGAAGGCCGACACCACCAGCCATGTGCGCGCCACCGGCATGGATCTGCTGCCAACCATGCTGGATCTTGCTGGCAAGCCGCTGCCCAAGCCCGACAAGCCCGACGCGCGCAACGTGGTCGAGGGCGGCAGCCTGTCGAGCGTGCTGAAGAACGGCGGCCAGGGCGCGGTGTCGCGGCCACGCGAGGAGATCGTGGTGCACTTCCCCCACTACGACCTGAACAACGGCGGCCCGGCATCGGCCATCTTCGTGGGTGATCTGAAGCTGATCCGCAACTACGACACGGGCAAGGTGTCGCTGTTCGACATCGTGAAGGACCCCGGCGAGTCGCGCGATCTGGCGGCCAAGATGCCGGACAAGGTGAAGGAACTCGAAGCGCGACTGGATGCGTACCTGAAGGCCGTGGACGCGCAGATGCCTCGACCAAACCCCGAGGCCGGCAAGGCCTCGGACGCGGGCGCATCGAGCGGCGCCGACACCGGCGGCAAGGGCAAGAAGCAGAATGGAAAGGGATCGAAGAATGGCAACTGACGCACGACGCATCATCTGTGGCCTCACGCTGTGCATGGCCAGTCTGTTGAACGCACCATCGCTGGCGCA
>RFQW01000498.1 GCA_009924765.1 Planctomycetota bacterium
GTGACGATCATGCCGCCTTCGCCGGTGGTGATGGGCCGATTGGTGAAGAATCCGAAGCACGCCAGGCGGCCGAAGCGGCCCACGTTGTCGCTGCCGTAGGTGCAGCCCAGGCCCTCGGTGGCGTTCTCCACCATCGGGATCTCCAGACGCGAGCACAGCGCGATGAGCTCGGGCATGCCCGCGGGGCTGCCGAAGGTTTCGGCCACCAGCATGCCGCGCGTGCGGCTGGTGGCGGCCTTCTCGGCCTTGCGCACATCCATGTTCAGCGTGGCGGGATCGGCGTCCACGAACACCGGTCGCGCGCCCACGTGCAGCACCGCGTTCACGTTGCTGCTGTAGGCGAAGGCGCTCACCAGCACCTCGTCGCCGGTGCCGATGCCGAGCGCCTTCAGCGCGATCTCCATGGCGATCGATCCGCTGGCCATGCCCACGGCGTGGGGCCGGCGCGTGCGTTCGGCCATGGCGTGTTCGAAGGCGAGCAGGTCGGTGCCCATCGTGAGTCGGCCGGAACGCAGCGAGGCGGTCACGGCATCGAAGTCGGCGGGCTCGAGCGCGGGTTGGTGCAGGGGGATCATGGTTGTCTCAGCGGGGGGTCAGCTTCGGGGTGGCTTGCGCGACTTTGTTGCTCTGCTTCAGGAAGAGCCAGGCGGCCTGCATCTGGATGGGTTCCTCCACGCGACCGCCGCCGCCGCCGATGCGGCCCAATTCCACGAGTTCCGCGGGACTGAGCGTGGGGGAAGCCTTCGCGATGGTGACCAGCGCCATGCTCTCGCCGCGCTGCGCCAGCTTGCCGCGCACCATGCGCGCGAACTTGGCCGCCTCGGGCGTGCCCAGGTCGCACATGGCTGCCACGATCGATTCCGGAACGAAGGGCTTGCCGGAGAGTCGGGTGACGCGCGGAATGAGATCCTCCGGCGCGAAGGCGATCAGTTGCTGGGCCGCCAGCGCCGACAGCAGCCGATCGGTCATCGATGGCGCATCGATGCCGTCCAGACGGTCGATCGCGCGCAGCAGCATGACGCGTCGGGTCTCGGGCGGAAGCTTGCTGGCCTGTCGCACGGCCCACTCCGCGGCCGCGCGATTGCCCGACTCCATGAGCGCGGTCAGCGCCGGAGCGGCATCGGCGTTCGGTGTGCGAAGCGCCTGTCCGGCATTCGCGATCGCGTCGGGCACACCCTGACCGCCGCGCAGCACGTCGAAGTCGCTTGCCTGCATCGCATCGTCGGCGGCGAGCATGAGCAAGCCTGCCTGCACCAGGTTGGTCACGCCGCGATCGGATTGGGCCATGGCCATCAGCGCCTCGCGTCCCGCGGCCGGCGACACCTTCAGTGCGGCGGCGATGGCGCCGATGCGATCCGCACCCTTCGAGTCCTTCGTGAGCGTCAGCAGCGCCTCCGCCGCCTTGGCCAGTTCGTAGTGGCGGCTTGCATCCGCGAAGCGTCGCAGCAGATCGGTGCGCTCGGCGGGATCGACCTCGTCGAGACGCTTGGTGAACGCTTCCCAGCGCGTCTGATCGCCCTTCTCCAGCATGAGCAGGTCGGCGAGGCCGGCGACTTCGGCCGTGTTCGACGCACTGGCATCACCAAGCATCGCGGCGTCCCATGGCTCATGCAGTCGGTGCAGTTCGGCCACCAGC
>RFQW01000499.1 GCA_009924765.1 Planctomycetota bacterium
CATGATGGCCGTGATCGGCGTACACAGCATCATGTCTGGCACCGCCACCGCCGACTTCGGCGGCAAGAAGGCCGCGGCCACGGCCACCGGCATCGCCGACGCGTTCAGCAAGCTGGGCAGCGCGATCCAGGCGTTCGCGGTGGGCATCCTGGCCACCAAGAGCTGGGCGTACTGGCCCATGTTCCTGTTCCCGTTCACGATCGTGGGACTCATCTTCGCCGTGAAGATGTGGACCATGCTGCCGGCGGCGACCAAAAAGTACCTCGCCGAAGTGGAAGGCAAGGAGATCGGCGTGCGGCGGAAGAAGCACACGGCGATCTGAGAGGCAAGGGGCGCGCCGCGCGAGTGGCGTTCACACCCAAGACCGACGCGCCTTGAGCGCAACCTCAAGTTATGCTGTCGGCGGCGGAGATGGCTCCGACCCGTCGGTCACCCAACGACGCGCACACCGGGATCAGGAATTCCGTCGATCAGGAGGCATGTCGATGCACGAACACAGGGGCATGACGCTCGTCGAAACCGCGGTCATTGTGGCAACGCTCGCCGCAGGTGCCGCACTCACCGCGCAGGGCGTGGCTGACGCGGCGCGCCAGAACAGGGAACTCAAGGACTCGCTGTGCCTGCGGCAAATTCACTCGGCGCTGCTGGTGAAGGCGGCGGACAATCCGGGGCTGAATCTGCCGCTTCCGAGCGAAATCAACCGGGTGGGCCGCATCGTGGGCCGAGGCCGGAGCGATGAACTCAAGAACGACCATGCGAGCCTCTATTCGGCATGCATCGCGATCAATCTGATTTCTCCAGCCCTACCCGTGAGCCCGTGCGAGACCAGCCCGCATGTTGCCGTCTGCTCAAACTACGACTTTGAGAAGTACGATCCAGCCAAGGACACGTTCTGGGATGGCGATGTGCCGAATCCGGACGGGCCACAGGCCTGTTCGGGGAATTCGCACTTTCGCGCGGATCTGAGCACCGCATGCAACACGAGCTACGCGGCCCTGTCGCTGCTTCCCACCGCGAAGGGCGCCGCATTCCCGGGGCGGCGCGATGCGCAATGGTGGACATCGGGCAATGACCAGTTCGTGCTGTTCAGCAACCGCGGACCACGCGACGGTGCGACCACTGGCCCAGCGTTCGAGCAAAGTCTCTCCGTCGGGATGCTTGGCCCGACGGCCGAAGTTCCCAAGGCATGGCATGGAAACCTTGCCTTTGCGGACAACCATGTCGAGCGCAGCAAGGGATTCGAGCTTGCGCCCAAGACACCCAAGGCGATGTCGGAGCGCCTGCGCAAGGCGAAGCCCGCGCCCGCGAAGGACAACCTGTTTCTACGGGACGACACGACCGACGACTCGGACATGCTGTTGACGGTCACCAAGTCGGTCTCCGGAACACTCGATGGCGAAACCTGGAAGGTGGACGCACGGCACTCGTGGGATTGACCCAACGCCCGCCTGCGCCGACGTCCTCGCACCTCTCGACGCGCGAGGACGCATCCACGATCCGTCGCCCGTGCGGCAGCGCTCCGAGTGGCGCGTGCGTCAAACACCCCTGCCAGCCGGCAACTCCGCCACATCCGTTCGCAGCGTGGTCTCGACGGCCTTCGCCTCGGTGGGCACCAGATCCAGCTTGTGGGCCAG
>RFQW01000500.1 GCA_009924765.1 Planctomycetota bacterium
ATTGCCTGCCTGCGCTGCTTGCGCTGGCGAGCACACTGATCGTCGCCTGTTCCGAGCGACCCCATCGCTTCGACTGCTACCCGCAGCCCATGTCCACGCGCGCGCTGGTGCAGGCGGGTCTGAAGAGCGACCCCAACGCGTGGACATGCATCGACAAGGCACACGATGCCTATCTGGAGCAGTGGCAGCAGATCATGGCCGACGATGCCGCGCGACTGAGCGATCGAATCCGCGTGATCTCGGATCCGTTCCAGGGCGGTGACCGCAACGGTTGGCTGAACGATCTGCAGACGGTGCAGGGCTTCGAGCGCAGCCACGCCACCATCCTGAATCGCATGGAGGCACTGGACACCTCCCTGATCAGCGCGTGGACCGACTGCCTGGGCCCCGATTGGTCCGCGCGCATGGAGACGCTGCGCATCGACCGGTCCATCGAGCGGTGGCGCGGCGTGGCCGAGGCGAACGGTCCCTCCATGCTGGACCTGCGCCTGATCGTGCCCAGCCTGGGTCTGAGCAGCGCGCAGCAACAGCAGTTGCGCGAGGCGCTGCACGACTACGCACGACGTCTGGAGCCCATGGCACGCAAGTTGGCCGAAGCTCGACTGCGTGCGCCCGCGCAGACGATTCGCCTGCGTGACGCCGCGTTGGATCGCGGCGAAAAGCCCAACGAGGGTGCGATCGGCGAGCAGGTGCAAAAGAGCGTGCGCAAGGCCCACGACGCGATCATCTCGCTGGATCTGTCCACCATCGAGTTGCTGCGCGGCGCGCTGCCCGAACAGTCGCTGGATCGCCTGCGCGACGCGGTGGTGGACGCCGCCGATCGCAAGCGCCCCCGCTACGGCGAGGAGATGCTGGCGCCGGTGGCGGCCGAACTGTCCACCGTCGATGCACCCACGCGCAAGCTGATCCGCGACGCCATCCTGGCCCACGCCACCGCCGACCAGGTGCTGCGCGAGCAGATCGCCGAGGTGGCGCTGCGCGACCCGGAGGATCCGAAGCTGAAGGAGCTGCGCAAGCAGCGCGCGCAGATCCTGAAGGCGCTGAATGAACGGGTGGTATCCGCACTGCCGGAAGCCATGCGCGGGGCCATGAAGAGCATGCGCGGCGAGAATGTGGAATCGCTGCGACGCACCCTGAACACCATCCTGGATCCCGCGGTGGCCAGTCGATTCGAGCAGGAGCTTCCGGAACCCGAGCCCACCCCCCCTGCGCAGCGCCTTCCGATTCGCAATGGTGGCGACGTGCTCGGTCAGCTGCTTCCAAGCGACTTCGCCGCATGGGCGGAGATCCGCATCCCCACGCTCGCCGAGGGCAACCCCGACCGCATCAAGCCCATGCGCCTGCTGGTGAGCGATGCGCAGGAGCGATGGAACGCCGAATGGAAGACCTCGCTCGAACGCCTGCAGCCCATGCAGAAGGCCGTCGAGGAGGCGATGCGCAGCGACGTGACGCTCTCCGAGATGCAGCAGCGCGTGCGCACCGCGGTGGCTGAACTGGATGCGGCACGCTCGCGCCTGCAGCTGATCGAGGATCCGGTGCTGAACGACGCGGCCGCACTGATGGACCTGCCGCCGAATGATCCGCGCGTGGAACGCCTGCGACTGGAGCGCGCCGCCGAGTTCGCC
>RFQW01000006.1 GCA_009924765.1 Planctomycetota bacterium
CGACGAAACGCTGCCGAAGTCACGAGTTCCCTCGATCGCACCTTCTCGCGACGCGCCTTCGTGCGCGGTGCCGCCACCTTCGCGGCGCTGCCGTTGATGCCCCGCATGGATCCATTCCGGATGCTGGGCCCCAATGGCAAGCTGCAGCTGGTCAAGATCGCCGTGGGCGGCATGGGCGAGAGCGACCTGCGCGAGCTGAGCGCGCACCCGAACGTGGAATTCATCGGCCTGTGCGACGTGGACGTGCGTGGCAAGGAGAAGCTGGCGGGCAAGTTCCCCAACGCGAGCTGGTTCGCGGATTGGCGCGAGATGCTGGCAAAGCTGGGCGACCGCATCGATGGCGTGAGCATTTCCACGCCTGACCACATGCACGCGCCGATCGCGATGACCGCGATGCAGATGGGCAAGCACGTGTATTGCCAGAAGCCGCTTGGGCACTCCGCGCTGGAGAACCGTCGGCTGGCGGAGTTCGCCGCCGCGCATCCCAAGGTGGTGACGCAGATGGGCACGCAGCGTTCGGCGATGATCGGTCGCCGGCAGCAGCTGCAGTTGCTTCGCGAGGGCGTGATCGGCAAGTTCAAGGAAATCCATGCGTGGAGCGATCGTCCGGCGGGCTGGTGGCCGCAGGGCGAGCCGCGTCCGCAGGGTGGCGAGGCGCCGCCTGCGTGGCTGTCGTGGGACCTGTTCCTGGGCGTGGCGCCGGAGCGACCCTACCTGCCCAACCGCTACGCGCCCTTCAACTGGCGCGGCACATACGACTTCGGCTGCGGTGCGCTGGGTGACATGGGTTGCCACATCATGGACTACCCGTTCATGGCGGCGAAGCTGGGGTTGCCCGTGTCGGTGCGTTGCGACGCCACCGATGGCACGGACGACGAGTATCCGACCAAGGAGACGATCACGCTCACCTACGCGCCCACCGACATGACGGCGGGCAACCTGCAGGTGAAGTGGTACGACGGCGGCCTGAAGCCGAGCAACGCGTCGATGGGCATTCCCGAGGACGTGGACACGCGCAGCAACGCCATCGTGGTGGTGGGCGAGAAGGGCACCATGCTGTGCCCGCTCGATCCCGAGTACGACAAGGATGGCAAGGTGGTGAAGAGCGACGAGCCGCAGGCATGGGATCCGTCCAAGAAGGCGATGGCGCTGAAGCTTCCCAAGCTGGAGAAGCGCAACCACTGGCACCACTGGGTGGATGGTTGCTTCGGCAAGGCGAAGCCCGAGGCCAACTTCCAGTTCGCGGGTCTGCTGTGCGAAAGCCTGAGTGTGGGTGCGGCGGCGAGCCGCTTCGCCAATCGCGATCTGCAGTACGACGCGAAGGCGATGGTCTTCTCGAACGAGCCGGCGTCGAAGGTGATCCTGCAGAAGCCCTATCGCGCAGGTTGGGCGGTGAAGGGCCTCGAGGCCTGAGTCCGCGTAAGAGGGACGGGGGTCGTTATTGGAATCGCGAAGGGCGCGGCCAATAACGACCCCCGTCCCTCTTTTCTTTCAGCGCGTGCGGACGATCTCGGGCAGCGTGCACACAAGACCGACCAGCGGTCCCTTGTCGCTTGGCTGGATCTGCACCAGCACGATCGGCGTGGGCTGGTAGTAGCGGAACCAGCCGCCGGTGAAGGGCGTCTCGCCGCGTTCATCCCACATGGAGTTCAGGGGCACCTCCAGCGTCTGACCGCTGGCGAGCGAATCGATGTGCGTGACATATCGCTGGTTCAGCCACAGGTCGAAATCGGCGTAACCGGTGGCGGTGGCGTTCACCAGCTGGATGCTGGTGGGCCCCGGAATCACCTGCACCTGCGCCACGCTGGTCTGCTTCAGTTCGGACGGATAGGCGCGCGTGGCCTTGCTTGGCTCGTAGGGCGCAAGCCGGCACGCGGCGAGCACGCCGAGGCAGACAGGCAGGAAGCATCGAACCCAGCGGGCCATTGGGGCAGGATAGCGGTGGCTCCTATCCTTGCGGCTTCATGAGCGTCGAACTGGAACCAGCCCCGCGTCAGCCCCGCCAGTTGTCCGCGACCCCGGCGGACATCGCCCGCCGCACGCAGGTGGACCCGCGCATTCCGGCGTTGGTGCCGGGCTTCGATGCGCCGTTCTTCCAGGCCGGGCTCGCCGGCTACAGCGATGGCGCCATGCGGCTGGTGGCGCGCGCGCACGGCGCACCGTTCTGCATCACCGAAGCACTGCTCGACCGAACGCTGCTTCTGGGGGGCAAGGGCCGTCGCAAGGAGGATCCCGACCTGATCGCGAGCGAATGCGGGCTTGGCGACGTGGACGACAACCGCGTGGCCGGCGTGCATGATCACCCGATCGCGGGGCAGGTGATGGGCACGCACCCGGACGAGATGGCCGACGCCGCCGCGTTGCTGGTGAAGATGGGCTACGACGTGGTGGACGTGAACATGGCCTGCCCGGTGAAGAAGATCCGCAGCAGCCATCGCGGCGGGCACTTCCTGCGCGAGCCCGACATGGCGATGGCGGTGCTGAAGGCGGTGCGCGAGGCGGTGCCGGCCAGCGTGCCGTGCACGGTGAAGCTGCGCCGCAGCTGGGACGACGACGCCGGCATGGTGAACGCCTTCGAGCGCATCTTCGACGCGGTGTACGAGATGGGATATGCGTGGGCCACGGTGCACGGCCGAACCGTGGTGCAGAAGTACGAGGGCTACGCGAAGTGGGAGGCGCTGCGCGACATCGTGCGTCGCCGCAGCGACCGGCTGGTGTTCGGCAGCGGCGACATCTGGAGCGCCGAGGACATCTTCGCCATGATCGACTTCTGCGGCGTGCATGCGGTGAGCGTGGCGCGCGGCTGCATCGGCAACCCATGGATCTTCCGGCAGGCGCGTGATCTGATGGCGGGCGTGACGCCGCGCGAAGCCACGCTGGCCGAGCAGCGTCAGGCGCTGCTGGACCACTGCCGGTTTGCCGAGACGATCCACGGCGAGCGCTGCGCAGGCCGTCGCATGCGCAAGTTCGGCATCAAGTTCGCGGCAAGCCACCCACGCAGCCAGGAAGTGAAGGCGGCGTTCATCGCCTGCGAGACCATGGCCGAGTGGCGCGGCGTGATCGAGCGCTTCTACGCCGTGGCGTGAGCCGGTGCCCGGTCACCGCGACGCCGCGCGCGGCGGGGCGTCTGGCACGGGTCGCGGCGTGCGCGGTGGAACTGGCGCGCGCATGAACAGGTCCACCTCGCCGGCGGCGGGATCCGCTTCGGGATCGCCCAGTCGTCCGATGGCGACCCAGCGCTCGTCGACCGCGACACCGTGACCGATCAGCGATCGAGGTTCTGCCGCCGCAGGATCGAGGCGCTGCGAGATCCACGCGCCGCCCGGCCGTTGCGTGAAGGCGTACGCGCATCCAGCCAACCTTCCGCGTGTCGAATCCGCGGTGGCGCCCAGCACCACGGTCGAGCCATCCGTCGCGGCTGCGCATCCAAGCGAATCCCCGTGCTCGGGCAAGTCTGGCGTCAGCATGCTGCCGCATTGCCACACGCCATCGATCCGCGCGAGCATCCATGCCGCACCGCGAACATATGCACCGGGCTGCGGTGACCGTGCCGCTCGCGGTGCACCGACCACCGCACGACCATTGGCGGCCGCAACCGATGCGCCGAACCAGCCGCGCGGCCCCGTGGGGCAACCGATGGCGGCTTGCCATGTCCACCCGGCGGTGGTGCGATGAAAGACATGCACGCGCCCCGCCATGGGACCGAGCGCATCGTCCCCTGGTGCGCCCACGAAGATCGTGTCGCCATCCACCGCCACCGAAAGACCAAACAAGGCTCCGATGCATGGCTGCGGTGCCGTGAGCGTGGCGACATGCGACCACGCCCCATCGACCCGCTCGAACACCTCCGCCGCGCCCGTGTCCAGGGCCAGCGCGTCGGCCTTCGGGACGCCGATGATCAATGTCTGTCCGTCCATGGCGACGGCGCTTCCGGCGAGGTCGTCCGACATGGCCTGCGGGCGCAGCAGCTGCTGCTGCAGCATCCACCCCGAGGCGCGTCGCTCGTACATGAACACCGCGCCAGCCTGAAAACCGCGGGTTGAATCGTGTGGCGAACCGATCGCCAGCGTTTCGCCGTGCAAGGCGAGCGCCGCACCGAAGAACGCATGCACATCCGACGATGGGTGAAGCACTTCACCGGCATCGTGGAAGTGATCGCCGCGTTCCACATACAGCCGCACGCCACCATGATCGCGACCCAGATCCCAGTCGTGCGACGGCCCCACGGCCAGCGTGCCTTGATGCAGCGCCACGGCTGCACCAAGTTGCCACGAAGCATTCGCTGGAGGCCGCAGTGCATCCTGTTCGCGCCATGCGGTTGCCGCGCGCAGTGCTGCACCCGCCTCAGGCCCCGGCGAACCCTCCGTGCTCGCCGGGGCCCGTGCCACCACCGCGCCCGCCGTTGCGCAGGCCGCCACCACGCGCGCCAGCGTGGCGCGAAGTCCCTTGCCTTCCATGGCTTCTCCTCTGCCGCCTGTGCGGCGTGCTTGATTGCTGCGAGGCACGGTAGTGCGGGCATGTCGGGATTCCGAAACCGCTGCCTTTTTTCCGCAAGATTCGCCGGGGCGTGTCGCGTGGGAGTCGCAACGACGCAGCGTTACGATTCGCGCCATGGAAACCCAACAGCTCGACTACGCCGACGGTGAACTCGCCTGCGAGGCCTATGTGGCCCATGACCCATCCATCAGCGGCCCGCGTCCGGTGGTGCTGGTGTTCCACGCGTGGGGCGGTCAGGACGACTTCGCCCGCTCCAAGGCCGAGATGCTTGCGCGTCATGGCTATCTGGGTGTGGCGGTGGACATGTACGGCAAGGGTCGTCGCGGCGAAACGCCAGAGCAGTGCAGCGCGCTGATGATGCCCTTCGTGCAGGACCGCTCGATGCTGCTGCGTCGCGCCAGCGCCGCCTGCCACTTCGCGCGGCATCACCCGCTGGCCGATGGTCACCGCATGGGCGCGATCGGATTCTGCTTCGGTGGCATGTGTGCGCTCGACGTGGCCCGTGCTGGCGTGCCTGGCATCAAGGCTGTGGTGTCGTTTCACGGACTGCTCGGCGCACCGACCGGCATCACGGCTGGTCCGCGCCCCATCCAGGCGCGCGTGCTGGCGTGTCACGGGTGGAACGATCCGATGGCGAAACCTGTCGACTTCCAGGCCTTCGCGGGCGAGATGACCGCTGCGGGTTGCGACTGGAACGCGCTGGTGTTCGGCAATCGCGGCCACGCCTTCACCAATCCGAAGGCGGTCGATGCGGCAGGGGGCATGCAGTACTGCGAGCGCGCCGAGCGCCGCGCGTTTGCGGCGATGGGCGACCTGCTGCATGAGTGCCTGGTGGTGCAGCCAGGCGCGGCGCTTGGTGCGTGTCCGGTGCCGGCGTGAGCGCGTGCGTTCGCGACATGCATTCACATCGCGCGCCAATCAGAAATGGGCGCTGCGGAGCGTGTGACATAAACAGGTGACGCGCGTGTGGAGTTTGAGCGCGGCAGGGCCGAAGTGGCCCAAGAAGCGCATCAACACGCGTACAACTCCGCACCATGTTGGAAGTGGCCCTCGATGTCCGAGAGGCCGGGGTCGTCGAATTCCTCCTCGACCGGCACGCGATGGCGCTGTGGGAGTTGTTGCGACGCGCCGGTGCGCCCATCACGGTCGCGCAACTGAGTCGACAGTCCGGAAGTTCCCAGGCGATCGTGCAGGAGGCGATGGATGCGCTGGTGGCGTTCCGCCTCGCGAAGCGCATGCCGGCGGCAGGTCGCCGCAAGACCATCACCTACCAGGCCACGTGCGAGCGCATCGTGGTGCGAGGGGATCTCGCCGATCCGCAGGATGCCCCGCTGTTCAAGCGCTACTACGAGCGGTTCAGCGCGTTCAACGAGGGCGTGCTGGGCCGCGACGGGTTCGTGGATCGTGCCGCGCAACCCGGCGCTTTGATCCAGTACTACGCCGCGCCGCTGCAACTGAGCGACACCGAGGCCGCAGAGCTGCGGCGCCGCATGCAGGAGGTGTTCAGTTTCCTGAAGATGGTGCAGGACAAGCATGTGGGCCCGCGCGCGCGACCGTCGACCGCCTGCAACCACTACGCGTGCTTCCGCATCCAGCCGCTGGCCGAACCGCAGTTACCGCAGCCGGAGATCGTGATTCGGCCGCGCAACCAGACACCCAGCGACGGGGTCGCCAGCAGCAAGGGACCGTGGAAGCGCCTCTCGCCCCGCGAGCGAGAGATCGCCCTGGCGCTCGCCTCAGGCAGCACGCAGCCTGAGATCGCTCACCGGATCGGCGTTTCGCCGCACACCGTGGCCACATTCGCTAAGCGCATTCACGCCAAGCTTGGTATTCGGCGGCGCGCCGAACTGGTGAATGTGCTTCGAGGCGTGCATATCGGCGACGACATGGGCGATCACGGCTGAACGATGTCTGTGCTGGTTCGCGTGCTCAGTTTGCGCAGGCACCGAAGTCGAGCATGATCAGCGCCAGGTCGCCCGCGTCCACGACACCGCTGCGATCCTGATCGGCCGGTCCGCCGAACTCGCCCCAACTGAGCAGCAGCATGGCCACGTCGCCCGAGTCGACGGCGCCTGAACCGTCCAGATCGCCGCGGCAGATCTGCGGCGTATCCGCGCCGTTCGCCGCGTCGCTGCCTGCATCCATCTCGTCGCCGTCGTAGAAGCCGTCCGCGTCGCGATCCACGCCGATGCGCTCCTGCGAGCCGGCGGGCACCACCGTGTAGGTGAGTTCGCTGCCGACCGCCGCGCGCGCCAGCAGATTGCTGGGCGTGATCGACTCGGCGCGGCGATCGGACTGGAAGCGCCCGCCGATCAGCATCCATCCACGCTGCTCGCCGTTCTGCATGCCTTTCACCACCAGGCCCACGGATCCGGCGTTGGCCAGCGTGAGCATCTGCGTGATCAGCGCGGCGTTGTCGCCGCTGCCGCCCGCGTTGCTGGCGGTTGTCTGCACGCCCACGGCGGCGTGCGTGTCGCTTCCGAAGCTCAGCACATACGCCTCGATGTCGCGCTTCTGGGTGGTGCCGGTGGCGCCGGCAGGGAAGTTGAAGCCCACGCTCAGCACGTTCTGGATGGTCGAGTCCTCACCCGCGTGATCGAAGCCGAATCCGTACTTCGCGGTCTGCGAGGTGCGATCGGCACCCACCTTGCGGTAGCTGTCGCGCAGCGGCGCATTCTTGCGGTTCTGGTCGTCGCCGGCTCCGGGGATGTCGATCACGTTGTTGCTGCCTGGCGTGCCCGCATGGCATGCCACGCAGGTGAGGCCGGGAGGCGCGCCGAAGAGGCGCGAGGTGTTGAACACGGTCTGCCCCGCGACCGGATTGCCGGTGAAGCCGCCTGCGACCGTCACCGACGACTTCAGCGAGTTGTCCATGTTGCGGTTCGGGTTCGGCGGAAAGGTGAGGCTGCCGAGGTAGCTGGTCAGCTGCGACATCTCCGCGGTGGTGATCTCGGCTGAGCGGCCCTGCAGATGCGTGTAGGCCTCGTTGAACTCCGACAGGTCGCGCTTCTCGCCGCGCCAGTGGAAGGGCTCGTTGCCGATGATGCCCACCAGCGTCTGCGTGGTCATGTAGCCCTTCATGGGGTGCCACGAGGTGCAGCCGGGCACCTGGCAACTCTGGTCGAACAGCTTCACGGTTCCCTGCGGATCACCAAGATCCCATCCCAGGCGGTCGGAGCGGCCGTCCACGTGGCACGAGGCACACGATGCCTGGCCCAGGCCCGACGTGCGATGCGTGTCATACAGGAACGGCCTGCCCGCCTTCACATCGGAAGGGGTGGGGTCGTGCAGCGTCAGGCGGCCGATCTCCGTGCGAGTGGAGGTGCTGACGATCGACAGCGATCCCTCGAAACGATTCAGCACGAACAGCCGGGCGCCATTGCCCGAGAGCGCGAGTCCGGTGGGGCCCTCGCCAACGGCGATGTTGTCCACGCGCGTACCGGTGCCGCTGGTCACGATCACGTTGTTCGATCCCAGGCCCGCAACATAGGTGGTGCCATCCGCAGCCACCACCACGCCGCGCGGATCGCCGATGGACGCGTCCTTGGACACGTCGGGGATGGAGGTCTGCGTGTAGGTGAGGTGCGGATTCAGGTCGATCGAGGTGGCCGTGGTGCTGCCCGACGGAATGGTGGCCATCATCGAACGGATGAAGACGCTGTTCACGTTGGCCGTGTAACGCAGTTCGTTGCGCGACTCCACACCAACGGCAACCACGTTGCCCGAAGTGGGCGACACCGCCACGCCCGCCACGATGGTCATGAAGCCCTTCACGTAGGTGGTGGCCAGCGAGTTGGCCGTGATCACGGCCAGATCGTTGTCGAGCACGTCCCAGGTGATCAGGCTGGTCCAGTCACGGCCGTTGCCGTCGATCCAGCGGTTCGATGCATTCTTGCGCGCCACGTGCGCCACCTTGGGCGGGGTGGGAAGTGAACTTGAGATCGCCGGCGAGAAACCTGTGCCGGCGTTCGGCGGAGGATTGGCACCCGCGTACGGACCGTTCCTGTTGTTCACGATCGTCTCGGGAATGATGGTGCTGTGGTTGCCCGACTCGAAGATGGCCAGATACACCTTCGAGCCATCCGGACTCACGGCCATTGCACGAGGAGACGCACCCTGGATCGCAACCGTCTGCGCCGCGGTGGCTGCGTTCGCCGGATCAAGCACCACCACCGTGCTGGTGAGCGGCAGCGACACGAACGCGCGCTGCGGCGAACCTGCAAACGCCACATCCGCTGGTTCATCGCCCACGCTGATCGTCACGCGAAGCGTGGTCAGATCGACCACGCTCACGGAGTCGGAGATCTGGTTCACCACCCACGCCTCGGTGTTGCTGCGCGCGCGCACCGACACGGGATCCAGGCCCACGCTCACCGAACCGCGGCGGTTGAAGGTGCTGCCGGCCACATCGAACACCTCCAGACGGTTGTCGGGCGTGTTCACCACCAGCAGCGTGGCGCCGTTCGGGGTCACTTCCACCGAATGGGTCTGCGGCGACTCCCAGTTCACATAGGTGCTGGTACGGCCAAGGGCTGCGCTCGTGATGGCGGTCAGCACGAGGCAAGCGATCGTGAGGTGGCGGATCTGGCGCATGGGGGTCGTCTGGTCTCCGCGCACTTTGGCAGCGATGCGCGACCAAGGGAAGGGAAATGGCCAAATTTGTCGGAAATGGCCCGCTCATCGGTCCGGCAGCACCGGGACGCGTGCCGATTGGCGGGTGGGGGGTATGGCTGGCGAGCGCTCCCGGGCAACCGCGGGTGATCGGCCATGAGGGCGGAATGCGGCACCCAAGCACAGACTTTGGGGCATCCAAGCAGGTCGCCTCACTCGGCCCTGCTCCGAAGCCATACAACTGGTGTCATGGCCGACGCCGCGATCGATGTGCGCAGGGAGGGGCTGATCGAGTTCCTGCTCGACTTCCACACCATGGCGGTGTGGGAGGTGCTGCGTCGGGCCGGCAAGCCGCTGCCCGTGTTGGCGCTCGCGGAGTGGGCGGACAGTCCGCTGGCTGTCACGCAGCATGCGCTGGATCAACTGGAGTCGTTCGGCCTGGTGAAGCGCTTGCCGGCAGCGGGGCGTCGCAGAACCATCACCTACGAAGTGACCTGTGATCACATCGCGATCGCGGGTGACCTGCAGAAGCCGGACGAAGCCGCGCTGTTCAAGAGCTACTACGAACGCTTCGCCGCGCACACCGAGGCGGTGCTCGGGCGCGGTGGCTTCGTTGAAATTGCGGACCGCCCCGATGCCTGGATGCACTTCTTCTCCGAGCCCGTGACGCTGAGCGAGTCGGAGCTGCGTGGCCTGCGCCGTCGCGTGGGCGCGCTGACCACCTACCTGAAGATGGCCCGGGATCGTCATGTGGGCCACCACGCCGGCAAGATGGACCCCTGCAACTACTACGCGCACTTTCGCGTGCAGCCGCTGCGCCGGGCCATGCTTCCGCAGCCCGAGATCGTGATGCAGGCGCGAGGCGTGCCGGCGGAGCCCGAGTCGAAGGAGATGGTGCGATGGCAATCGCTCTCGCCGCGCGAGCGTGAAGTGGCGATGCAGCTTGGCGCGGGCTCCACACAGAAGGAGATCGCCGGTGCGTTGCGCATCTCGCCCAACACCGTGGGAACGCTCACCAAGCGCATGTACGCCAAGCTGGGCGTGCGCCGCCGCGCCGATCTGGTGAACAGTCTGCAGTGGCTGGGTGATGGCGACGATGAGGCGCCCCCGCCGCGTGTCGCGGCACGCCGATGATGGTGCGATGCGGTTGCGCGTCGATGCGGCGACGGAATCAGGAATTGCGCACGCGCTGCGGGATCAGCCGCACCACCACCAGACCACCGATCAGCAGCGCCACGATACCCGCGCTGCCCCAGAGCAGGCGATCGATGGTCCCGGTGCTGAACCGATCGGCACCGGCGGCGGCATCGCGCCATGTTGGCGACTCCACCAGCGAATCGCCGGCCTTCACGAGGGCAGCCAGCTTGTCCGCCGATGCACCCGTCTCCTTCAGGATGTCCTTGATGTCCTGCGTGGTCACGCCGCCGCTGCCGTCGCCCGGGTGATCGAAGCGCGCGACCAGCCCGTCGATCGCCTGCACGATGCGCAGCACCTGCTCGCTCAAAAGCTTGGCCGAAGCCATGGTCTCGCGCGCCTCTGCCATCACGGGCACCAGATCCTTGCGGCTCTCCTCGACCAGTCGGATCGTTTCGGCGCGTTCCCTGTCAAGTTGCGCGAAGAACGCCTCGCGCTGCGCGGTGATCTCGCGCGACACGATGTCGGTCACGCGCAGCGAGGTGAGTTCGGCCTGCTGTCCGATCACGTAGGGATATCGCGCGGCGTACCACAGTGCGCGTTCGCCAAGCAGTCGGGCATCGTCGATGGCGGACGTCACCTCGTCGACCTCCTTCAGCAGACCGTCGGCCAGCTTCCGATCCTCCAGTGTGAGTTCATTGCGATCGCTCGCGAAGTCGGAGAGCCGCACGAACGACACCAGCACCTGTCGGGGGTGCGCCTCGATCCAGGCGTTGATGAGGCGATCCAGTTCACGCAGCTGTTCCGCTGCGAGGAAGCGGGATGCCTTGCTCATCATCTCGCCACGAGCCTCTGTCAGTCGTTCCTTGGCCGGGCCGACCAGATTGCCGGGAATGCCATGACCGGCCCAGGTGTGCTCCAGCGCCCAGGTCTGCAGTGTGGCCAGAACGAGTAGATCCAGCATGGCCACGCGCGGGTTCGGCCCCACGGCGATGTCGAGCGAAGCGCCCATGCCGTTGCGCAGGAACGACACGCCGTTGAAGCGTGTCTGCATGCTGATGTCCGGAGCCGACTGCAGCACAATCATCGACTCGCCGAGCGCGATGTTCCAGTCATCCGACATCGACATCACCGTCGACTGAAGCGCCTGAGGGTCGATGTCCGTCACGGGACCGGCAGCGATGGGGCGCTGCGATGTGGAGTTTGACTGTGAGGGGGCACTGCACGCCGCAGAAAGCAGCGTGACGATGGCAAGACAGGAAGCTGCGGCGATCTTCAGCAATGCATCATCCTTGTGTCACGGTTCCGCATGCCGTCACTCAGAACGGGATGTTGATGCCGATCTGCCCGCCGTACACGGTGGTGTCGGTCATCGCCATGCCGTTGAACGAGATGTACGCCGTCCAGCGATTCGCGGTGGCGAACTCCAGTCCTGCCTGGAAGCTGGCGCCGTACTGGTTGTCGGCGCCTTCGCTGTAGGAGAACACCTGCGCACCGCTGAAGCCGTTCGTGGCCGATTCCGACCAGCTGCCGAGCGGCAACTGGGCCACGAACGCGGCACCCACGTAGGGCGTGAGCCGGTCGCGGCCGATCTCGAAGGACTGCATCACGCGTGCGCCGCCCATCGGCTGCAGCAGGTTCGCGTCCTGACTCGACACGCTCAGATCCAGACTGCCGGCACCCGTCTCGTTGTAGCTGCCACGCGTGTAGTAGCCGTAGTCCAGACTCATGTAGGGCTGCAGCACGGCCTTGTCGCCAAGCTTCAGGTTCAGGCCACCTTCGCCGCCCACCATCGCACCCCACACGTTGGCCGTGGAGTTGGCGGTGCGGATCAATCCCGGAATCTGGATGTTGCGCGACTGGTCCGCCTGGTTGTAGCCCGCCATGGCGTAGCCCTGCACGTACGAGGCGCCATCCTGCGGTGACCAGCTGGCGTATCCGCCGAAATTCAGGCCCATCAGCGAGGTCTGCGTGTTGCCCAGCGTGCTCTGGATCGACAGGTCGCCAGGCGTGAAACCGGCGAAGGCGCCCGCCAGCAATCCGCTGTCGAGCGCTGCGTCGGCGCCGAACATCACGCCGCCCATGGCCGCGCTGTAGTCGCCCTGCGCATACGACTGGCCGTTCACGTTCTCATAGAAGCCGTAGCCACGACCCCACACGCGCGCGCCATCCTGCGGCGAGGCGCCATTGATGCCGGCATTCACGGCCAGCGGCTGCATGGCGGTGTCGCCGCCGGGGGAGAGCTGATCCAGCGCGCATGTGCGGAAATCCCCGTCATCGGGATTGTCCGAAGGCTGGAAGGTGTCCTGGCCGTTCGCGCGTGCCGCCGCGTTTCCGATGCCGCCGTCGCGAAGTTCCATCAGGCGCAGCTTGGCCACCTGACCCGCCTGACTCATGGAGTTGAAGGTGGTGTTGGGCAGCGCGTCGGGGTTGGCGGCCACGGCTGCCGTCACGATGGCGCCTGGCAGCACCTGGGGGGTCAGAAGCAACAACGTGGCGCCCACGTACTGCGCGTCCGAAGTCTGCGTGGGTCGCTGATTGATCGCGTTGATCTGATTGACGGCGCTCACCAGCTGCGTGTTGTTCACCGACCCGATGTTGGTCTGCGTGGAGCCGGGAACCGAGATTGCTTGATTGGGCGCGGCAGTGATCGTGAAGACGCCAGTACCGCCGGCCCCTGGCGTGGTGCTCCACTGGAACGTCGCACCTGAGGCGTCGGTGTTCGGGTTGGATGGATCAAGCAACATCACCGAGTACTGGTTGTTCAGCGGATCGAGCAGTGACAGCGCCAGACTCTGCGGCACCTCGCCGGGCATGGTGCCCGCCGTGATCACCGTGTAGTTAACCGGGGGCGAGCCATTGGCTGGAATCAGCGGTCCGCCCGAGGTGCTCGCGTTGTAGATCAGGTCCACCGTCGCCTGATTCAGTCCATTGAGCGAACCTCCCACGGCCAGCTTGTCTGCCGTGGTGGAGCCCGAGTACAGCATCGATTCGATGAACGCATTGGCGATCGAGGCGTTGCCAGTCGTCGTCAACGTGCCAGCTGTGGTGCCGTTGCCCAGCTGGATCGTGCCGTTGAAGCCCGAGCCGGTACCGATCGCGCCCACGGTGCCCGGTCCGCTCAGGAAGCCGCCGTTGCCCACGATCGTCTGGGTCGCCGTGGCACCGTTCAGCGACAAGATGCCCCCCGAGTTCAGCACGATGCCCGCGGTGCCGGTCAGGCTGCTGGTCGCCGACGTGGTCAACTGAATCTGCTGCAGCGTGAGGAAGCTGCTGCCCGTGTCGATGTTGCCGTTCCAGTTCAGCTGCTGGGTGCCGGTCGCGCCGTGCAGCAGCAGATTGGCGTCGAGGCGCATGTTCTGGAATGCGGTGGTGGTGATGCTGTTGCCGATCGTGAGATCGGACGCGGTGAGCACCTGCAGGCCGCCAGTACCGATGCCGTTCACGGTGTCCACCCGCACGCGCGCGCCATCCAGAAGCAGCTGGCCGGAGTAGGAGCCCGTACCGAAGTTCAGTGCAACGGTACTGTTCGACGCGAGGCCGTCCGCGTTGAAGACACGCAGGTCACCCTGGCCCTGGACAGCGCCCGCCAACGTGAGGTTGCCGGAACCGCCGCCCGCGGAGCTGACATCGATCGTCGAACGCGCGCCAGTGCCGCCGGTGTCAAGCACCCCGAAGAAGGTCGCCGCCCGGGAGTCGATGTAGCGCAGGGTGGTGTTGGTGCCGTCGAGGCCGAGCGAGAGGTAGTTCGAGTTGGTGATCCAGTCCCGGTCGCCGATGGTGAGCTTGCTCGCCGATGGTGAGCTTGCTGCCATCAAGGATGCCGAGCGCGCTCTTCCAGTTCAACAGGTAGGAGTCAGGCCCCAGGATGAGATTGCCACCGCTACTCACTTGCAGGAAGGTCGGCGAGCCGAAGGTCTCACCCTGCCTCGCCGGCTGAACGACCAGCGTCACGCCCGGCGAAAGATCGAAGATCGGATTGGCGCCGTCGACGAGCCAGGTGCCCGAGAAGAACTGGGTGCCGCCACCCGTGATCGCCAGGGTGGAATCGCCGGTGCCGCCCGTGCCGAACTGCAGGATCGAGCCGATGTCCGCGCCGCTGGACAGCGTCACGGTGTCGCCCGTCGGAATCAGCGTGGGGCCGGCGGCGGCGGCAGGCATGGCGATGCATGCCAACGAAGTCGGCAGAACCCAGAGCGACATCATCGGAGAACGCGGCGCAGAAGTGGAAGAGTCCATTTCCGAATTCTAGTGAAATCAGACACCGGGGGATGCCGTACATTCGATCCATGCCGACGCGTGCCCGATCCACATCCCGAGGGTGGTCATCGCAACAATGGCGCTCGGTGCGGTCACCGCATCGGGTGCTTCTTCTGGCCGCGCTTCAGGCTCTGGGCGATGCGTCGGTGGCCGAGCTCGCGGCGCTCACGAGCCTCCGGTCCCTCGCGCTCGTGGAGTGTCGGTGCCACACCGTCGCGGGGCTAGCCGAGCTCGACCTCGACTCGCTCACGGTCGACGCGCTCGAGTTCTACGCGGCGCGGCGAGACGGCACGCTCGTCGGGCCCGTCACGAGCGTCGGATACGAGACGCTCGCGCCCATTTTGCGCGCGAGGAGACTGTTCGTCAAGCGCGTACCGGCCATCGCGACGGCGTTCGCCGTGCTATGAAAAAACCTGCCACGAGTCGAAGATGTCGTGTGTTTACCGAGGACTTGTTTAAAAAAAATGACTTTGTGGGTGAAAATAGACGCGTGTAAAAGGCCCTCGTTGTGGGCCCTTTCGTGTGTGCCGAAATAAAAACAACAAAAAAACAACAAAAAAACAACAAAAAA
>RFQW01000051.1 GCA_009924765.1 Planctomycetota bacterium
GAAGCCAACGACGAGACCGCCGCCGGGAGCCCGCCCGCGTGATCGCGCCACAACCCAGGTTCCATGGTGCGCTGGCCGTGCTGGGCCTGCTGGGTGTTCTCGCCATGATCGGCATGCGTCTGCAGCCATGCAGGTTGCGCTTCGATCCGCTGCATCCACCGGGCACGGGGGTGCCTGCGTGGCGCGTGGATCTGGACACCGCGCCGGCGGAGGAACTGCAGTTGCTGCCGGGTGTGGGGCCCAGGCTCGCCCAGCGCATGGTTCAGGATCGACAGGTGCACGGCGCATTCGGTGGTGTGAAGGGCCTCGACCGTGTGTCCGGCGTCGGTGAATCGGTGATCGAGCGCGTGGCGCCCCACGTGCGCTGAGCGCGCATGGCGGCTAGTGTGTGCAGGCCGGACGCGGGTCCGGCATCCGCATGTCGTGGTTCGCCAGCATCCAGAACTCCCCAGCGCTCGCAGCGCTTGCGGAGAGGGTACGCACTGGGGGACATCACACCTTGCGCGGCGCGGCGGGAAGCAGCACCACCGTGTTGGCGGGCGCGCTGCTGCAGACGTTGCGCATGCCGGTGGTGCTGGTGGTGGCCCATCTCGATGAAGCGGCCGACGCGGTGGAGGAACTTCTTGATCTTGGCGTGGCGGCGTGCGCGCTGCCGGCGATGGAGACCGCGGCCACCGATTCGGCAGGTGGTCTGGAGACGGCGCTCGAGCGCCTGCGTGCAACCGATGCATGCAGCGAGCCGCGCGTCACCGTGGCGCCGATCGCCGCGCTGATGCAGACCGTGGCGGCGCCCACTCGACGCGAGCGCCTGCGCCTGCTTGTGCAGCCGGGCCAGCGGCGCTCGCCTGCCGCGCTTGCGCAGTGGCTGAGCACGGCGGGCTATCGCCGCGTGGAGGCGGTCGAGAATCCGGGTGATTTCGCGGTGCGCGGAGGCGTGGTCGACTGCTTTCCGCCGGCGGGCATGGCCCCCATCCGCATGGATCACTTCGGTGACGAACTGGAGTCGCTGCACGAGATCGACGTGGCCACGCAGGCGAGTGATCGCAAGATCAGCGGCTGCGAGATTCCATGCGCCGACGGCGCGCGCTTTGGTTCGCAGGATGACGATCCGCTTCCGGGCGCGTTGCTGGCCAAGGGCGCGGTGGTGGTGTGGGCCGAACTCAGCGAGATCACCGAGCAGGCGCGCGGCTACTGGGAGCGCGTGGTGGATGCGATCGGCGTGGTGCCGCCCAAGGACGCCATGCGCAGCGCCTCGCAGGCCGCGGCGTGCACGCTGACCGTGAATCAATTCACGCTGGCCGGTCCCGACGAATTGCCGTGGCCAGCATCGTCACTGCCCGCCTTCGAGCAGGATGCCGCGAAGGCTTTCGAACTGCTGGGCGAACTTGCCCGCGAAGGACCCACCACGCTGGCCGCGGCAACCGAGGGTGACCGTCAGCGCGCCGCGGAACTGCTGCGTCGCCATGGATTGAGCGAGCGCGTGACGCTGGTGCGACAATTGCTTAGCCGCGGATTCCGCTGGTTGGAAGCGGGCAAGAAGCCGATGTCCGTGGTGCCCGAGCACGAACTGCTGCACCGCACGGGCGCCCGTCGTCGTCGCGGCGCACCCGTGCAGAGCGTGAGCGGTGACCGCGTGCGCGACGCCTTCCTGGCCTTCGAGCCAGGCGACTATGTGACGCACCGCGACCACGGCGTGGCGCGCTACATCGGCTTGACGCAGCTGGCCAAGTTGAAGCAGGGTGGCGAGGCCGGCGAACACGCCGACGGCGCCGGTGAAAGCGAATACCTCACCCTGGAGTTCGACGGCGGCACGCGCCTTCACTTGCCCGCCGCGCGCGTGGACCTGATCCAGAAGTACATCGGCAGCGGCGCCGCACGACCGCCGCTGAGCGCGATCGGCGGCAAGCGCTGGAAGGCGCAGAAGGAACGCGTGAGCGAGCGCCGGCGAGATGCTGCGCGTGCAGGCCGTGCGCGCGGCCACGCCGGGGTTGGCGTTTCCCGCCGATGCCGCGTGGCAGGGGGAATTCGAGGCGAGCTTCCCGTACGAAGAGACGCCCGATCAACGCACCGCCATCACCGCGGTGCAGCGCGACATGCAGCAGGCGCGCCCGATGGACCGGCTGATCTGCGGCGACGTGGGATTCGGCAAGACCGAGGTGGCCATTCGCGCGGCCTTCCGAGCCTGCTGCGCCGGCAAGCAGGTGGCCGTGCTGGTGCCCACTACGGTGCTGGCCGAACAGCACGAGCGCACCTTCCGCGACCGCTTCCGCGCGTATCCGTTCCGCGTGGAAAGCCTGAGCCGCTTCAAGACCGTGGCCGAGCAGAACCAGGTGCTGAAGGATCTGGCCGAGGGCAAGGTGGATCTGGTCATCGGCACCCACCGCCTGCTGTCGAAGGACGTCACCTTCAAGGATCTTGGCCTGGTGGTGGTGGATGAGGAGCAGCGCTTCGGCGTGGAGCACAAGCAGCGGCTGCTGGCCTTCCGCGCCACCGCCGATGTGCTCACGCTTTCGGCCACGCCCATTCCGCGCACGCTGCACATGTCGCTGCTGGGTCTGCGCGACATCAGCAGCCTCACCACGCCGCCGCCCGATCGTCGCGCCATCGTGACCGAGGTGATTCCGTTCAGCGCCGATCGCCTGAAGCAGGCGGTGCAGCGCGAGCTGGCCCGCGAGGGTCAGGTGTACTACGTGCACAACCGCATCAAGGGCCTGCAGGAGGCCGCCGACCGCATCCAGCGACTGGTGCCCGAAGCGCGCATCGTGGTGGGGCATGGCCAGATGCCGCCCGATGAGCTGGAGCGCGTGATGCTGAAGTTCATGCGCCACGAGTGCGACGTGCTGGTGAGCACCACCATCATCGAGAGCGGCGTGGACAATCCGCGCGCCAACACCATGTTCATCGACCTGGCCGACCTGTACGGGCTGGCCGACCTGCATCAGCTTCGCGGTCGCGTGGGTCGCAGCGCGCACCGCGCCTACTGCTATCTGTTCCTGCCGCAGGATCGGCCCGTCACGGATGAGGCACTCCGTCGCCTGAAGGCCATCGAGGACTACAGCATGCTGGGTGCGGGCTTCCGCATCGCCATGCGCGACCTCGAGATCCGCGGCGCCGGCAACCTGCTGGGCGCCGAGCAGAGCGGTCACATCGCCGCGGTGGGCTACGAGATGTACTGCCAGCTGCTGGAAGAGGCGGTGGACGGCCTGCAGAATCGCGAGCGCCCGAAGATCGCCGACGTGCTGGTGAACATCGGCGTGTCGGGCTGGATCCCGCGCGCGTACATCCCGAGCGACCGGCGCCGTCTGGAGGCCTACCGCCGCGCGGCCACCGTGCAGACGCCGGAGGCCGTGGCCAAGCTGCGCGAAGACCTTGTGAGCGCCTACGGCGAGCCGCCGGAAGCGATGCAGCGCATGCTGGATCTGGCCGAGGTGCGCGCCATGACGGGTCTGCTGGGCGCCCGCGAGATGCGCGTGGCCGGCGCCGACCTGATCATTCGCTGCAGGGCCACGGCCGTGTTCCACGAGGCCTTCCGTGGCATGCAGGGCAGCGTGCGCGACGTGGGGGCCGCCGGCGCGGATGGCCTTCGCGAGGTGTATGTGCGGCCGCCGCAGGCCTTCCTGCAACCCGGCTCGCTGATGGCGGTGCTTCGCAAGCGCCTGGGGCCGCTGGCAAAGGCGAGCGCCGGGCAGGCGGCGGCCTGAACCGAAAAAGAAACACGCCGCGTGACGAGCACGCGGCGTGGGGGTGTCGGATGCGTGAGTCGATCAGCGTCCGTCGCGCTCGACGAAGTTGATCTGCAGGTAGCGCGCCACGTAGTCCAGGATGCTGGCCGTCTCCGGGATGTCCGGATTGTTGGTGGGGCCCATGGGCTCGAAGCGCATGCCGCGGAAGCGGTCGCTGGCATCGCGCACGGTCAGGCCGTGCTGCAGGGCCAGACTGAACGCGCGGCAGAATCCCTGGATGAGGCCGGAGAGCGTGCTGCCCTCCTTGCTCATCTTGATGAAGATCTCGCCCGGGCGGCCATCGGGGAAGAGGCCGACCGTGAGGTAGCCCTCATGGCCACCGATCATGAACTTGTGGGTCTTGCTGAGCCGGGTCTCCGGCAGCACTTCTCGACGAATGGCGATCGCGCTCATGCAGTCGTCCTCCTTGACGAACTCAACCATCGGCCCTTTGGGCTCGATGGCCACACTTTCCATCTGGCCGACATCCATGTCGGTGCGTGCAGGGGCCGGGAACCCGGCCTGTTGGGTGCCACTGTTCATCGCGAAGCCCGAGCTGGATCAGGCCTTGCGGGTGCGGGCGCTCTTGGTCGCCACGCCGCCCTCGTCGCCATCAGCCTTGGCCTTGCCCTTGGCGGGCTTGGCTTCCTTGGCCTCGGCCTGCTCGGCTGCCGGCTCCTCGGTGGTCTCCTCGGCGGGGGCCGAGGGCTCCTCGGTGCGGGCGTACATCTCGAGCGTGCGATCCGGGGCGACCTCGATGCCGATCTCGGTGCGCAGCTCGCGATCGAACACGATCGCGCAGCTGTAGCTGCCGATGCGGCGGATGGTCATGCCCAGACGCACGGCGCGCATGTCCACCGGGAAGCCGTCGGCGGCCAGCTGGTCGGAGATGTCGCGGTGGGTGACGGCGCCGTAGAGCGCGCCCTGATCGTTCACGCTGCGCACCAGCTTGATGGTGACGCCTTCGAGGCGCGCGATGAGAGCGGCGCGATCGGCGCGCATCTTCTCCATCTCGGCGGCGGCCTTGGCGCGCTCGCTCTTCAGGGCCTCGATCTTCTCGGGGGTGGGGGCTTCGGCCAGCGCGTGCGGCAGCAGGTAGTTGCGGGCATAGCCCGGCTTGACCTTGACCACATCACCGATGAGGCCCAGGTTCTCGACGGTCTTGTTCAGGAGGAGTTCGACTTTGCGTGCTGCCATGGTGCTGTCCTTCCCCTTCGAGGGGAGTGAGGGCGGTCGCCTGCGCCCAACGGTTCGGGGCCACCCACGCGGGCAGCCTCGCGGCGACGAGTCCCGCATTATGCACGGAAAGCGAAGCCGCCTCAAGGCCCTTGGAAGAGCCTTGAGGCGGTTGTTTTGTGCCGTGATGGACCCAAGGCCGGTTTGGCGCGAGCCCGTCAGGATGGTTCAGAAGGGGATGTCCGCCTCGGCCACCTCGGTGTGGGCCTGGTGGCTGGCCTGCTGGGTACGACCGCCCATGCGCTCGCCGCCGCCACTGCCGCCGCCGCTCTTGGAGTCGATGAACTGGAAGTTCTCGACCACCACGCGCAGCTTGGACTGCTTCTTGCCTTCCTTGTCCTCCCAGCTGTCGAGCTTGAGACGGCCCTCGATGAAGACCGGCCGACCCTTGGAGAGGTACTCCTTCATGACCTCGCCCGTGCGGCCCCAGGCCTCACAGTCGACGAAGGTCACTTCCTCGCGCTCCTCGCCCGACTGCGTCTTGAACTTGCGGTTGCAGGCGATGCCGAAGTTGGCGACCGACTGGTTGCCGTTCGGCGTCTGGCGCAACTCCACGTCGCGCGTGAGATTTCCCATCAGCATCACTTTGTTGAAACTAGCCATTGTGTTCGCACCTCCATGTTGCGTGCATGCATTCTAAAGCCGCGCAGGGACACACTTGGGACATTGGAGAAAAGTCCTGCGAAAAGGCGCAAAAAAGAGCGCGGCCCCGCCGAAACGGGGCCGCGTGTGGATTTCCTGTCGGAATCCGCGGTCTCAGACGACCTCGGGCTCGGGCTCCTCGCCCGGTGCGCCGCGCAGACGGGCCTCGTCGGCCGTGCGCTGCATGGCCTCGGCGTTGCGCAGCTGCTCCTCGGTCAGGTGATCCGCGCGGGTCACCATGCTGCGCAGCAGCTTCTCGCTGAGGTTGCAGTCGCGCTCGATGGCGGCCAGCTTGGTGCTGAGCACGCGGAAGAAGGCCAGCACGTACACGCCGCGCTTGTTGCCCTTGATGTCGTACGCCAGACGACGCTCGTCCCACTTGGCGATGGAGAGGATCTCGGCGCCGCTGCGGCCCAGGATCTCCTTCACGTGGTCGAGAGCGCCCTGCAGATCGGCCGTGGCCGACTGCGGGAAGAGGAACATGCCCTCGTAGGGGCGGGTGCGTTCTGCGGTGATCGTTGCGTCCATGTCAGTGTCCTTTCGAAAGAGTGTTGATTGGAAGTGTCGTGTTGATGTGTCCTGCGTGGAGGCGCTCGCCCGTGCGAATCGCTCACGCCTCCTTGGCCGAGGCGCCAACGCCCCGGCGATTGAAACGGTTCATCGCCGCCTCCAGGCCCTCGGTGGCCCAGCAGGCGACGGCCTCGGCGGCCTCGTCCAGTCCCGGATCGAGCTGCTTCCGCTGCTCCGGCGTGAACACGCCAAGCACGTAGCTCTCGGTGCTGATGCGCCCGGGCGCGTCGATGCCCACGCGCAGGCGTGGCCAGCGATCGCTGCCCAGCCTGCGGGTGATGTCGGCGAGCCCGTTGTGACCGCCGTCTCCGCCCTGCGCCCGCAGGCGCATGGCGCCGCAGGGCAGGGCGAAGTCGTCGGTGACCACCAGCAGGTCCTTCGAGGCGTCCAGCTTGTGGAAGCGCAGGGCTTCCAGCACGCTCGAGCCCGAGAGGTTCATGAAGGTGGTCGGCTTCAGCAGCAGCACGCGCTCGTCGCCGATGCGGCCCTCGACCAGAAGCCCCGCAAAGCGGCTCTTGGCCGCGCCGCCCGGAGGATCTCCGTAGCGGCGCGCAAGGCGATCCAGCACCTCGAAGCCCGCGTTGTGGCGCGTGCCCTGGTGCTCGATGCCTGGATTGCCCAGTCCAACGACGAGTCGCATGGTTGCGTTCCGGGAAGGGTGATCGGAATCCGATCAGCCCTTCTTGGCCTCCTTGGCGGGTGCAGCGGCCTTGGCGCCAGGAGCGGCGGCGTCGCCTTCCTTGTCCTTCTTGGCCGTGAGCACTTCGGGTTCGGCGGCTGCGCCCGGCGCGGCGGCTTCGCCTTCGGCTTCCTCGGCCACGATGACCACGCGGCTGAGCGCGGCGTGCGGATCGGTGACGGCGGTGAGGCCGGCGGGCAGCTTGAACTCGCTCACGGTGTACACGTCGGTCTTCACGCCGGCCAGATCCACGCGGATGTCGCCGGGGATGTCGCGCACCTTGCACTTGATCTCGAGCTCGGTCACGTCGTGCGTGAGCACGGCGCCGGGCTTCTTGGCGCTCTCGGGCTGGCCGATGAACTGCAGGCGCACCTTCACGGTCACCACCTCGTCCAGATCGACGCGGGCCAGATCGAGATGGATGACGTCGTCACCCATCCAGCCGAACTGCAGGTCCTTCACCAGGCAGTTCTCGGTGGCGCCGCCTTCGATGGCCAGCTTCACCACGTGCGCGCCGTGCTTCAGCGAGTGGATCGTCTCCTTCGCGTCGAGCGTGAGGCTCATGGGGGCGGTGCCGTGGCCGTACAGCACGGCGGGCAGCTTGCCGGCGGTTCGCAGGCGCTTGGCGTAGCGCGAGCCCAGTTGCTCGCGGTTGGTGGCCTTCAGTGTCGGGATTTCAGTTGCCATGTGAGTGTTCTCCTTCTTTGAGAAACGGGTGCGTGAAATCGATGCGTCAGCGGCGGGGCCCCATGCCCTCGCGGAACAGTGCGCTGATGCTGAGATCGTGATGGATGCGATGCACCGCCTCGCCCAGCATGCGCGCCACGCTGAGCACGGTCAGCTTGGGGCGCAGGGGGTCGAGACGGCCGTCGATCGGGATGGTGTCGGTGACGACGATGCCGGTGATGTCGGGGCTGTTGAGGCGCTCCACGGCCAGGCCCGCCATGACGGCGTGCGTGCAGGCCACGTACACCGCGGTGGCGCCGCGCTCGCGGGCCACGCGGGCGGCCTCGGTCACGGTGCCGCCGGTGGTGATCATGTCGTCGAACATGATCACGGCCTTGCCCTTCACGTCGCCGATCACGGTGCGCGCCTGCACCTCGGTGGCGCCCTGACGGCGCTTCTCGATGATGGCCAGGTCCAGGCCCAGCTGGTCGGCGAACATGCTGGCGGTCTTCGCGTTGCCCACGTCGGGGCTGAGCACCACGGTGGGGCCCATGGTGGGCAGCACGCGGCGGAAATGCTCGAGCAGCACCGGGCCCGCCGTGAGGTGATCCACCGGCAGATCGAAGAAACCCTGGATCTGCGCGGCGTGCAGGTCCATGCACAGCACGCGGTTGGCGCCGCTGGCGGTGATGAGGTTGGCCACCAGCTTGGCGGTGATGGGCACGCGGCCGGCGTCCTTGCGGTCCTGGCGGGCGTAGCCGAAGTAGGGGATGACGGCGGTGATGCGCT
>RFQW01000501.1 GCA_009924765.1 Planctomycetota bacterium
GGGGTTGGCGAACTCGATGAAATGATCGGGCGAGCTGAGATCACCCAGGAAGCGCCAGCCACCCATCTGCTGGAACACGCCGAAGAACGCCGGCTTCTGTCGCAGGTCGAAGGCGAAGTACAGCACCGCGTACAGCGCGATCCAGATCGGCATCTGCAGGAAGGTGGGCAGCATGCCGCCCACGCAACCCACGGGGTTGATGCCCTTCTCGCGATACAGGCGCATCTGCTCCTGCTGCATCTTCTTCGGGTCGCCGGCGTAGCGCTTCTGCAGCGCCTCCAGCTCGGGCTTGATGCTGGCCATGCCCTTGGTCACGCGCGCCATCTGGATCTGGCTGTAGCGCGTCACCGGGTGCAGCGCGGTGCGCACCAGGATCACCAGCACGATGATCGCCAGACTCCAGTCGAACACCACCCAGTCGTGCAGGAAGGTGAGCAGCAGCACGATGAGGTTGGCCAGCCACGCGAAGGTGCAGAAGCTGCAGCAGCCACCGATCAGGTACAGGATGAGGCCATCCATGCGCAGCGACTCGAAGGGCTGCACATGCTCGAGCAGCTTGGGATCGAGCGGGCCGGCGAACACGCCCATGTCGAAGCTGGCGCCCTGCCCCGAGGCCACGCTCACCTCGGCGCTGCGAAGTTCGGTGAAGGCGACCGGCTGCGGGCCGCTGGTCTCGTCGGACAGCGCCCAGACTTCCTGCACGCTGGACAGCACCTTGTCGGGCGCGTCCCGATTCGCGGTGGCCACGGCCTGCGGCTCGGCGCCGCGCGCATGCACCGCCAGCGAGAAGTAGCGGTTGGTCGTGCCGAACCAGCTCAGTTCGAAGCCCTGCTGACGCTGCTCGTCCTGCGGCCACAGCGTGGGCGTGCTGGCCTTCACGCGCTTCAGCACGTCGGCGCGATCGAACATGGCGCCGTGCACGATCACGTTCTGCCGCGAGGGATCGCGCTGCGGCGAATACAGGTAGCCGAACTGGAAGCGGCGGATGTCCATCATGCCGCTGGCATCCATGGTGAGATCGCCAGGGCCGTACTGGATCCAGCGGATCTTCAGCGCGCGATCGCTCGTGTTCTGCACGCGCTGCGACAGCTGCATGTCGTAGCCGTTGCCGCGGAAGGCGAACGCGCGCGTGATGGTGGCCACCACGCGATCGCCCGCATCCACCACCTCGGTGTTGAAGGTGCCGGGCGCGCTCTGCGCCCACACCGCACCGAACAGGCTCACCAGCTGACCGTCGATCTCGATGGCGCGCGCGGCGAGCAGCGGCACCGAGTAGCCCTGCAGCGTGCCCAACGTGCGCAGTTCGTAGCGTGCCGCATCGGGCGGCAGCGCGGGCGGATTGGCGTCACCGCGCGCCACGGCCGCGCGATGCATCACGGCCATCTCGCGATCGCGTGCGCTCATCCAGAAGTCGCTGAACACGATGCGCTCGATGCCGGCGGCGGTCTTGGCGAACTCCACCTGATACGGCTGCTGCGACGGATCCAGCGATCCGATCGCGGGGAACTGCATCATCTGCGCGCTGCCCTGCGGCACGCGTGCCTTCAGTTCACCCAGTGCGGCGGTCGGCTGCGGAGCGGCGGGTGGCGTGTTCGGCGCGGCCGCGGTGGTC
>RFQW01000502.1 GCA_009924765.1 Planctomycetota bacterium
TCAGGCCTTGCGACGACGGGCCAGCAGGCCCGCAGCGCCGATCAGCGCGATCGCGCCCGGGGCCGGCACGGCACCCAGCGTGTAGCTGAAGCTGGTCGAGGCGCCCGAGTTGTACGGATCGCCCCAGTTTGCCACGGCGAAGTTGGGGTTCGCCAGCGCGTCGATGGCGCTGTCGCCGCTACCGCCGCCCGAGCTGTAGGCATCGAAGCTGAAGGTGTCGCCGATCGACATGCCAAGGCTGGCGATCGAGACGCCGTAGGTGATGGTGCTCTGCGCACCGGCCGACTGCGAGAAGACGCCGAAGTTGCCGTTGTAGGTGGCGCCCGTCAGGCCCCAGCTGGTCTGGTTGCTGCGGTTCTCCGCACCGCCGCCGCCATCGACCCAGCTGCCGATCCAGTTGGTCATGCCGCCGTTGGCGCTCATGGTGATCGGACGAGCCCAGCCATCGCTGCTGCTGGTGCCGTAGCCCTTGTTGTTGGCGATGCCGATCATGAACTTGCCCCAGTCGGTGCTGCCGATGTTGCCGTTCACGGTCAGCTTGAACACCACGTCGGTGGCGGTGTTGGACACTTCCATCTTCACCAGGTCCAGCGTGCCGTTGCCCGATGTCGTTGATTGCGTCGTTGTAGGTCACGCCGGGGGTGGCGTTGGCCTGCAGGGCGAGTCCGGTCAGCAGCGCGGTGGCCACAACGGGAAGAGCGATACGAGTGAACATCTGGAATTCTCCTGAAGGGAAGGCTCAGAGCTGGCTCTGAGCGCGATGCAGCAATTTGCACCGAGGGGACTTGGGATGCCCCGCCATGGGGAATGACGGGGAGGGGAAGTGATTCAAAGCACGATCAGGGGGGCTGACCGCGTGCCAAGAAGATGCCACGGATTCAAGCTGACGCAAATTGCGAGATTTGATAATTCCCACACCACACTGAATTTCCAGCGCGCCGACTTGGCCAGAACACCCGCGCGCCACCGCACCCGCACGAACGGACCGGGCACTTGTTGGGAACCCGGCCAACTGCATAAGTCCAATAACGACCCCCGTCCCTGTTACGCGGACTTAGTGTGGGAGCGGGAATTTGTTGCAAAATGCGCGGATCTCGCTTCGAACAGCGGCGTTCACGGCGGCATCTCCCTTGGCAGCCATCACGCGGTCGAGCCAAGCCGAAACCAGCTTCATCTCGGGCTCCCGCAGGCCACGGGTGGTGAGCGCTGGAGTGCCCAGACGCAGGCCGCTTGTGACCATGGGCGGGCGCGGGTCGTTGGGAATGCCGTTCTTGTTCACGATGATGCCGGCGTCTTCAAGCCACTTCTCGGCGTCGGCGCCCGTGAGCGAGGCATCGCGGGGCTGCAGATCGACCAGCATCACATGGTTGTCGGTGCCACCCGTGCATAGGCGATAGCCGTGCGACTGCATGGCGGTGGCCAACGCCTTGGCATTGGCGACCACCTGCTCGCAGTAGATCTTGAAGGACGGCTGCAGCGCCTCGCCAAACGCCACCGCCTTGCCGGCGATCACGTGCATGAGCGGACCGCCCTGACTGCCCGGAAACACCTTGCGGTCGATCTTGGTGGCGATCTCCTCGTTGTCGCACAGCACCAGGCCTCCGCGCGGA
>RFQW01000503.1 GCA_009924765.1 Planctomycetota bacterium
CCGGCCAGATACATGCTCTGCACGGCGTAATAGTGGCCATAGAAGTAGTGCGCCTCGGAACTCATGCCGCCGCCATTCGGTGTGGCATTGCCCTGCAGGTAGGTCAGGCCGCGGTCGATCGAGTCGTCGCTGTAGATGCCCGCGTAGAACAGGCTGGCCACGCCCGCCGCCGTTCGGGGCCAGGCGCTGGCGCCAAGCGCCGTCATGTAACGGAACCCACCATCGGCGTTCTGGCAGCCTCGCACATAGGCGATGGCGCGATCGATGGTGGCCTTGGGGACCTTGATGCCCGCGTTGCGCGCGCTGCGCAGGCCCATGATCTCGCAGATTGTCACGCTCACATCGGCGTCGTAGGGGACGGGGTTGTAGCGCCAACCACCTTCCTCGTTCTGGCTGTTCACGATCAGTTCCACGGCCCGCACCAGCGCATCGCGCACACGACCATCTTCGGGCGTCATGCCGTACACCTCGCCAAGGAACAGTGTTGCGAATCCGTGGCCGTACATGGGTCCGTGGCTGTTCTCGGCGGCCAGCAGGCCCGTTTCCGTGGCGTTCTTCAGCACGAACTCAAGCGCCCTGCGAACGGCATCGCCATAGGGCCCGCGGCCGGGCAGGTTGCCGTCGGCCATGAACGCCAGACCGCACAGCGCGGTGATGCCCACATGTCGCGCGAATCGACCGCGACCGAACGAGCCATCCTCGTTCTGCATGCTGGCGAGGTAGCGCATCGCGCGACGCGTGGCTTCCTCGCTCTCGGGCGTCATCTCCAGGCGCGAAGGGGCGTTCTGCGCACTGGTGCCTGCTCGTGAAGGTCGCGATGCTTCAGCCTCGCCCTGGGGAATGGTGACCGGTGGTGGGGGAGCCTGCTGCGCCATGGGCGCGTCCACCGCAGGTGCGGCATCCGCCTGATTGGCGGGTGCCTGTTGCATGGCGATCACCATCGACAGGATGGTTGCGATCATGGCGATTTCTCCTCGGCCATGCGGCGATAGTACGCCTCGGTGGCCTGCTGATAGATGGCGCTGATGCGATCGCGACGCGCCTGCGACATGATCTCGCGGATGCGCTGTGGCAGGCGACCCCACTCGCTGCGGCCTTCCTGCAGCACGCCACTTGCGGCAACCGACGCGTCTTCTGGTGGCGGTGGTTCCACCTGATCGCCGCTGGTGCCGTCCTTTGCGCGCTCACTGCCATCCTTTGGCTTCTGTCCGGCTGCCTGTTCAGGCTTGCCCGCTTCCTCTTGATTGGTGGACGGCTTCTGACCTTCACCCTGCTGCTGTTGCTGCTGCTTGCCTGACTTGGAACCGGATGAAGAACCCTTGGACTGCTGCTGCTTCTGGAACTGCGTTGCCGCGTCGATGAGCGCATCCAGACTCGCCAGCGCATCGGCCTGCACGCGCTGTGTGCCGATGCCTGGATCCTTCTTCTGGCCAACCAGTGTGGTGGCCAGTTCCATGCTCTCGGTGGCGTTCTTGGCAAGATCCTTCAGGTCGGCTTCCTTCAGGTTCTTGTCCAGCTTGCGATCGCGTTGCGCCTGCGCCGCGGCCTCGCTGTCGGACGCGCCGTCGATGCCAAGCAATTCATCAAGTGTCTTCGCTGGTGGCGGGGC
>RFQW01000504.1 GCA_009924765.1 Planctomycetota bacterium
GCCTTCCACGAACTCCATCACCAGATAGGTGACGCCACCACGCGCGACGCCGGTCTCGATCAACTGCACGATGCCGGGGTGCGACAGGCGCGCCAGCGCGCGGCACTCCTGGCGAAAGCGCTGCACGGCCTGACTGTTGGCGGCGGCGGTGCGCAGCACCTTGATCGCCACGCGCCGGCCGCTGGCCGCGCTCTGCGCCGCATACACGCTGCCCGCGCCGCCCGTGCCGAGCAGGCGCTCGATGCTGAATCCCGAGATCTCGGGGAGCTGCTCGGCCGCATCCTCGACGCGACGATCGCAGGGCATGTCCCAATCGCTCGAGGCCTCGTGGCCCTCGAGCAGCGACTCCACCTCAGTGCGAATGGCCACATCCGGGCAGGCGAAATCCAGGAACCCGCTGCGCTGCGTCGACCCAAGCGCCGACACGGCCTCGAACAGGCCACGCACGATGGACCAACGATCAGCTGGCGTGCTTGCGATGCTCATGCTGCCTCCTCTCGGGCCAGCAGACGCACATTCACTTCGTATTCCTTCTCGAGCCAGGCCTTGGCCACGCGCCAGTCGCGATCGGCGGTGGACAGGCTGACGTCGAGCAGGCGCGCGACATGCTCCATGCTCAGTCCGCCGAAGATGCGGAGCTCGGCCACGCGGGCACTGCGCTGATCAATTTCGGCGAGGGCCTTCAGGGCATCCTCGAGTGCCAGCAAGCCGCCAACCTCCACGGTGGGATCGGTGGGCTCGAATTCGTCGGTACTGCCCTTCCACTTTGCGTTGCCACGCTTCTTGGTGTGGCGGCGTCGCGCATGATCGACCAGCACGGATCGCAGCACGGTGGCCGCAGTGGCCATGAAATGCTCTTGGCCCTCGAACTCCGCGGGATCGCGGTCGGCAAGCTTCAGGAAGGCCTCATGCACCACCGCGGTGGGCTGCAGGGTGTGGCCGGACGGCTGCGCACGCATGCACAGGGTGCTGAGGTCCTTCAGGCGACCGTAGATACTTTCAAATAGCTGGGACAGCGAAACGCTGGCCGGGGGAACAACATCGGACACGGGCAACTCCACCAAATTGTTGACCAGGCGATGCGAAGACACGCATCAAGGCGTCGCCTGATCGGGCGCACCCTTGTCCTGCTCCCCGAATTACCCTGTTCCTGTGACTCCGGAGACACAGTACCCCGTAATGACACGAGGTCAACTTTTCACCGTACCGAATTCGAAAACATCCGATCTGGACGCAAAAAATGGCTTTGCTGCAATGAAACGGCGAAAAGAGCACGGTCGGATCGCAAGTTCAGTTGGCCTGTTTCACGGATCCAATGGCTCGGAACTTGTCGTATCGCAGCCTGACGAGCGTCTCCGGTGCCACGCGCTGCAGTTCTCGGACTGAATCAACGATCCAGCCCTGCAGCCGATCGGCGGTTGCCTGTGGGTCGCGATGCGCGCCACCGTGCGGCTCCGGGATGACCGCGTCCACCAGGCCATTCTTGAGATTGGCCTCGGCAGTCAGGGCCAGCGCGGTGGCGGCCGCGGTGTTGGTCTGCTCGTTGGCCTTCTTCCACAGGATGGCGGCGCAGCCTTCGGGGCTGATGACCGAGTACCAGCTGTACTG
>RFQW01000505.1 GCA_009924765.1 Planctomycetota bacterium
CTCGCGCGCCTCGGCCGCCAGCTTGGCGCGGTTCACGATGCCCTTGGCGTCGGCGGGATTCTCCTCCAGCCACGCGCCCAGCTGCTCGGTGATGGCGGCGCTCACGAAGGGCTCCACCTCGGGGTTCAGCAGCTTCTCCTTCGTCTGGTTGTTGAAGGTGGGGTTGGGCAGCTTCACGCTGACCACGGCGGTGAGGCCTTCGCGAAGGTCGTCGCCCGTGGGCACGAAGTCCTTCTCCTTGAAGAGGCCCATGCGCTTGCCGTAGCCGTTGATCGCGGTGGTGAGCGCCTTGCGGAAGGCCGTGACGTGCGTGCCGCCATCGCGGTTGGGAATGTTGTTGCCGAAGGCGAGCAGGTTCTCCGCCATCGCGTCGGTGTACTGCAGCGCCAGGTCGCAGCGCATGCCGCTGGCGGCATCGTCGCGGCGAATGCTGATCACGGGGCTGTTCGTGGCCTTCGACGCGTTGAGGTGCTTCACGTAGCCGGCCAGGCCGCTCTCGTCGAAGAACTGCTCTTCACGCATCTTGCCCGAGGCGTCCACGCGCTCGTCGATCAGGCGGATCTTCACGCCGGGGTTCAGGTAGGCGAGCTCGCGCAGGCGATGCTGCAGGATCTCGTAGCGCAGGTGCGTGTCGGGGAAGATGTCGGGATCGGGCCGGAAGCTGATCTTGGTGCCGTTGCCCGAACCCTTGCGCTCCTCCACCACGTGCAGGGGCTCGTTCACCACGCCGCGCTCGAAGGCGATGCGGTACAGGCGGCCGTCCTTGGTCACCTCCACCTCGGTCCACTCGCTGAGCGCGTTCACGCACTTCACGCCCACGCCGTGCAGGCCGCCGGACACCTTGTAGGCGCCGCTGTCGAACTTGCCGCCCGCGTGCACCTCGGTGAGGATCACCTCGACCGCGGGACGGCCGTTGATGGCGGGGTTTTCGTGCTGCATCGGATCCACCGGCATGCCGCGACCGTCGTCGCTCACGCTGCAGCTGCCGTCCACGCCCAGCACCACGGTGACCGCGGTGGCGAATCCGGCCATGCACTCGTCGATCGAGTTGTCCACGCACTCGTACACCAGGTGGTGCAGACCCTCGAGGCCGGTGCCGCCCACGTACATGCCGGGGCGCTTGCGGATGGCCTCGAGGCCTTCCAGAACCTGGATGCTGCTTGAGGTGTACTGCGGCTCGCCGCTGTTGGAATCTGCGGCTGACTTGGCGGGCTTGGTCATGCTGGACACGGCGTGGGGGACTCGAATGGGCCTCTCGGACAAGACCCGAAGTGGGATCCGCCAGAGGCCCTCGCAGGGCCCCTTTTGGGAGTGCCGGATTCTACGCGAAACGTCCGCAAATTGCCTGACGAAAGGCCCTTTCTCCGCTCGAAAAACTCGGGGGTTTCTGAAGGTTTCCGGTCACCATCCAACTCACGCCGAACGATTGCCTCCGTAAAGTGTGCAGGCGGCTCGGACGGGTGTCCGATGCCATGGTTTCGCCTCGAAGGTGCCCTTGCATGTCGCAGCAACCTGAAACCTCGCAGAACGCACTGGATGCCGCCCTTCGTGGCGTGACGGCTGTGTCGCGTCGCGGGTTTCTGGCGTTCGGGGGACTGCTCGCGG
>RFQW01000506.1 GCA_009924765.1 Planctomycetota bacterium
GATGGCGATGCCGAAGTTGATCGGGATACCGGTCTGCTTCATCCAGTACTCGATGGTGGTCCACGCGAAGTCCTTCGGCGTGTACACGGCCAGCTCGGTCTCGCGCATGATCCGGTCGCGGACCTCGGTCACGGACTGCCCGGGGCTGACCTTCACCAGGATCATGCTCAGCGTGCGGCGGTTCGCCGGCGCGAAGCCGATGGCGCGCGAGTACGTGGTGTAGATCGTCGGCACGTTCTGGAACGTGGGCTTGGTCTCGGCGATGCCGCCGATCACCGCGCGCCGCTCGTTGAGCTCGAGCTCCTCGCCGATGTCGATGGGGCGCTTCGGGCCGTCCGGGTTCGCGAGGCTGACCGGCTGCGCCAGGCGCGAGCGCGCCCCGCGGGTCTCGATGATGATGGTGTCCGGCTTGCGCAGCACGCTGACGTCGCCCTTCACCATGCGTGCGGGCACGCCGATCAGGCTGGCATCGTCCACGCCGATCACGTCGCAGATCTGCCGCGCGCCGGTGGGGAGCTTCGCCACCAGCAGGCCCTTGAAGAGCGGCACGGCCCATTCCACGCCGTCCACGCTGCGCACGCGCTGCAGCGCGGTCACCTGCATGGGCTTGGTGTCGTCCACGAACTGGAGCGTCGGGTCGGTGACCCATAGGTCAGCCTGCGGCGTCTCCTCGATGAGCGCGTAGGTGCGGCTCATCAGGCCCACGAAGATGCTCGCCTGCTGCGCGATCAGGAGCGTGGCGAAGGAAAGCCCCAGCAGGATGCCGTAGAACTTGGCGGTGTCGCCGAAGAGCATCTTGATGGCTATGCCGCGCATCGGTGTTCGTCAGAGCTCCATCTGGAAGCCGAACTCGACGGTCTGGCTCGAGGGAAGGTTGAACGCGCTGCTCACGTCGGCGGCGTTGGAATGCAGGAATACGAAGAGCCCCTTGCGCCAGCGCGCCATGCGGGCCGGGCCGGTGGCGAGCACCTGCATCTTGCGGGCGAAGTAGGTGGTGTCCTGCTCGTTGAACGGCAGGCCGCGCTCGCGCGCAAGCACCAGGATGCGCACCGCGTCCGGCTGCTCCATGAAGCCCACCTGCGCGGAGACGCTCCAGAATCCGTCCGGCATCCAGCGCACCGACACGCGGTCGCGGTCGGCGACGTACGGCTCGTCCACCGGCATGATCGAGAGGAGTATCACCTGCTCGTGCAGCACGTGTGCGTGCTTCACGAAGTTGACCAGCGCGAACGGCGCCTGCGTGGAGGGGGTCAGGAACACCGCCGTGCCCGGCACGCGCGGCACCACGTCCGACCACAGGCGCGCCAGGAAATCGTGGATGGTCTCGCCCTGCTCCGCGATGCGGCGGCCGATGGCCAGCGTGCCCTGGTTCCAGGTGAGCATCACCAGCGAGCCGGCGGCGGCGATCGCCAGCGCGTACCAGCCGCCGTGGAAGACCTTGAGCAGGTTCGACGCTAGGAACGCCACGTCGATCGTGAGGAAGATGCCCATCAGGCCCCAGACGAGGAAGGGATTCCACTTCCAGCTCTTGAGCGCCACCTCCGCGAAGAGCATCGAGGTGATGACCATGACCGCCACCACCGCGATGCCGTATGCCTCCGCGA
>RFQW01000507.1 GCA_009924765.1 Planctomycetota bacterium
TGGTGTTCGCCACCAGCAGCGCCACCGGCGTCACGCGCGACAGCTCGGGCAAGGTCACCGCGGGTGCCGTCACCGGCGACATCTTCGTGCACAGCGGCGGCAGCGGCTGGCTGCCCACCAACAACGACGGCAAGGCCTGGGACAGCTTTATCGCCGTGGGCAACCGTGGTCAAGGCACTGCCGCCAAGGTGACCAACCGTGCAGGAACCATGAAGGATCAGGGGCTGGCCGCCAGCATGACCGCAGCCAGTGGCTTCAGCCAGATGAGCGTGGCTGGCTCTAGCTTCATCGACAGCGGCACCACGGGCGGCTGGTACAGCGCCTTCGGCGGCAACGGCTATAGCAGCGCCGGCACGTCGGAGAACCCCTTCGCTCGTCTGAATGCGTACAACGCTGATCAGGCTGCCCTGTACCCCGACCTGCCTCGCTTCGGCGTCCAGACCAGCAAGGGCGTGCTGCAGAGCGGCGCGGCCGCTGCGAGCAGCGCCGCCATCAGCGGCACCGGCGCTGGCACCTCGCTCGACTTCTGCTGGATGATCGGCCGGTTCGCGATCGATGTCACCGGCAAGAACGCTAGCGAAGTCATCACCATGAACGCGCAGTTCAACATGGTGGGCAAGAACGGCACCGCAGCTGAAGCGGGCACCACCTTCACCGGCGCCACCACGGCCTCCTACAAGGTGAGCCAGTTCTTCGCCTTCCAGATCAGTGCGGTGCCCACACCTGGCGCAGCCACGCTTCTCGGCGCCGCCGGCCTCCTGGGCCGTCGTCGCAAGGCCTGAGTCTCGGCCTCCTGTTTCCAACTCTTCAGACCGTTGCGCTCCCCTAGGGCGCAACGGTCTTTCACTTTTCTTATGCTCGCATGGTGAACGACGCCCCGCCCACGACTCCGCCAGTGCCCACCGCGCGCCGACCGCGTGTGCGTGACTGGATGGGTCTGAGCGCGCTCGGGTGCAGCATTCTTGGTCTGCTGTCCTGCTTGCCGGTGCTGTGCGCCGCGGGCGGCGTGCTTGGGTTCATCAGCTTTCGGCGCGCCCGCGCAGCGAAGCAGCGAACCCGACTGGCCACCGCGGCACTGGTGCTGACCGGCCTGTCGCTGGTTCTGCAGGTGGCCCTGTGGCAGATGGCGGGCAACTGGCTGCTGCCGGCCATGCAGCGGCGCACGGTGGCCGCACTCACCGCTGCGTGTCAGGGCGACTGGAACGGCGCCGTGCCAACCACACAGAACGAGCTGCTGGTCGTGCCCCTGCCTGCCCCCACCGAGAGCGACACCCAAGCCTTCAGCCGATCGCTGATTGAATCGATCGGACCCGTTCGCTCCATCTCCATGCTGAATCCCGAGATCGGCGGCGCGCTGGTGGGCCCCACCGTGTCGATGGCGCTGGTGATCACCTGCGAGCGCGGCTCGGCCACCGGCTCGGCGCGCGTTCAGTGGGTGCCAAGCGATCCCAATCAGGCAGAACCCTGGATGCCCTCGGCGCGCGTGCTGGAGCTGGAGGTGAACCTGCCCGACCAACGCACGCTGTCACTGCGACCCACCGCCGAACCCCCTGCCACACCACCGAACCCATGAACGCCGACACGCAGAACGCGGATGC
>RFQW01000508.1 GCA_009924765.1 Planctomycetota bacterium
GCTGATCGATGTGCAGCGGCCTGGCGTGGCGCAACCGCTGCGCTTCGAGGTCACGCCCGTGGATGACCCCGCAGCGCGCCTGCGAACGCTCGGCATATCGCCTGCGCGCGATGGCGAGATCGTGGACGACAAGGCACTGGATCCGCTGCTGCAGCCGGCGCTGCAACGCAGCGGCCTGTCGGCGGCCGGTGTCGGTCCCCGATGGAAACTGGCCTCGGTGAACGGCGCCCCCTGCACCACGATGGAACTGCTGCAGCAGGCATGCGCCTTGGGCGATGGCGCGCCCATCGCCACCACGTGGGCTGGTCCCGCCGGCACCACCGCCGCGGCAACCCTGCATCCCGATGTGCAACTGCAGCGACTTGTTCCCGCCGATGACCCGGAGCAACTGGAACCCAGCCTGCTCGGCTTCACGCCACTCACGCGCATCGACTGGGTGCGTCCCGGCTCGCTGAACGACGGAACGCTGAAGGCTGGCGATGTGGTGCTCGCGATCGACACCGTGCGTGGACCACGCCTGGGCGAATTTCGCTCGCTGGTCCGCAAGCAGGCGGGTCGGCAGGTGGTCATGCAGGTGCTTCGCAACGGCACCGCCACCACCCTGAACGCGCGCGTGGATTCCGCGGGTCGTCTCGATGTGCTCATCGCCGCGGCGATCGATCAGCCGCTGATGGCGCGACCGATCGATCGTGTGCAGGGCGGCGGCGCCACCGCCGTTGCATCGCTGGAGCTTGGCGCGCTGGCGCGCATCGACGCCATCGGCGGCGTGCCCGTCACCGACTGGAAGACGCTTCGCGCCGCCCTTCGTTCCGCAGGCTCGAACGGCGGCGCCGCCATGCAGGTCACCGCCTGGGGTGCCGACGCGTCGCGCACGATCTCGATCACCATCTCGCCCGACGACGCGAAGGCCCTGCAGGCGCTTGGCTGGACCTTGCCCCTGCCGCTCGAAGCCTTCGATCCGCTCATGACCACGCTGTCCGCGCACGGCAATCCACTGCGCGCGGCCGCGATGGGATTCGACGAGACCGGCAAGCTGGCCGTGCTCACATGGCTCACGCTCGACCGCCTGGTGCGCGGCACCGTGCCGGTGGACCAGTTGCGCGGCCCCGTTGGCATCGTGCATGTGGGTGCACGCGTGGCCGATCGCGGCTTCATGTATCTGGTGTTCTTCCTGGCCATGATCAGCGTGAATCTGGCCGTGCTCAACTTCCTGCCGCTGCCGATCGTGGACGGCGGCCTGTTCCTGTATCTGGCCTACGAGGCGGTGCGCGGCCGGCCACCGAGCGTGCGCTTCCAGAACGCCGCCACCATGGCGGGACTGCTGCTGCTCGGCAGCCTGTTCGTGGTCACCTTCTACAACGACGTGATGCGTCTGGTCAGCGGCGGCTGACGCGGCACCTGTCACACGGAGTCCCGCATGCAACACCCTGTCTCCATCGTCACCGGCGCCGGATCCGGCATCGGCCGCTCCATCGCTCGCATGCTTGCCGAGAAGGGCCACCATGTGGTGCTGGTGGGCCGAACCGAGCAGAAGCTGGCGGACGCCTCGGACGAGCTGCGCGCGGCGGGCTCTGGCGACGTGATGATCGTGCCCGCC
>RFQW01000509.1 GCA_009924765.1 Planctomycetota bacterium
TCAACGAATGCCGATGAGCAGATTCTGAAGCAGATTCGTGTTCAGGAACTCATCAATATGTATCGGGTTCGCGGCCACCTGCAGGCGGACCTCGATCCGCTACGTGCCGAACCACCGGCGCAACACGCCGAACTTGAGTTAGCCCACTACGGATTAACGATTTGGGACCTCTCTCGAACCTTTGTTGTCGACGGCCTCGCCGGCAAGACGCACGCCACATTGGATCAAGCGCTCTCTATCTTGCGTGATGCCTACTGCCGCACGATGGGCGTGGAGTTCATGCACATCATGGACCTCGATCAAAAGAAGTGGTTCCAGCAGCGACTCGAAGGGGTTGCCACCGCCGTGACACCTGCGGGACAACAGCGCATCATGGAGAAACTCACGGCTGCTGAAGTCTTTGAGAAGTTCCTCCACACCCGCTACGTCGGACAGAAGCGTTTTGGTCTCGAAGGTGGTGAATCCACCATCGTGGCCCTCGATGCCATCATCAGTGCTGCCGCCGACAACGGGGCCAGCGACGTGATCATCGGCATGGCCCACCGGGGACGACTCAATATTCTCGCCAATGTTGTCGGAAAGAGCTACAGCGACATCTTCAGCGAGTTCGAAGGCAATCTCGATCCCGAAAGTGTTCAGGGTTCTGGTGACGTGAAGTACCACAAGGGAGCCACCGGTCACTACACCTCGCCAGCTGGCGCCCGAGTCTCGGTCGCCATGGCGTCCAACCCGTCCCATCTCGAAGCAGTCAACCCTGTGGTTGAAGGGATCGTCCGAGCTAAACAAGATCTTGTTATCCGGCCGAGTGACGGTTCGTCGGTCGTACCGATGCCCGACAAGTTCCCAGGACTTGCCATTCTGATTCACGGTGACGCTGCCTTCGCCGGCCAGGGCGTGGTCGCCGAGACTCTGAATATGTCTCAGCTCTCCGGTTATCGCATTGGCGGCACCGTGCATATCGTGATTAACAACCAGGTGGGCTTCACCACCGACAGCCGCGATTCCTACTGCGGCAACTACTGCACCAACGTCGCGCGCGTGGTGGAAGCGCCCGTCTTCCACGTGAACGGCGGCGAGCCCGAGGCATGCCTCGTGGCCGCGCGCCTGGCCGCCGAGTGGCGCAGCGAGTTCGGCGAGGACGCCTTCGTCGACATGTGGTGCTGGCGCAAGAACGGCCACAACGAGACCGACGAACCGAACTTCACGCAGCCGCTCCTCTACAAGCGCGTCCGCGCCGCGAAGCCCGTGGCCGCGCGCTACGCCGAGAAGCTGGCGGCCGAGGGCACCGTCCCTGCCGATGCGCTCGATACCCGCACCAAGGCGCTGTTCGCGTCGCTCGACGCCGCGCAGCAGCGCGCGAAGGCGAAGCCCGTGGAGCCCGGCCACCATGCGTTCAACGGTGCATGGAAGGGCATGACCGGCACGTGGAACGACGACCCGGTGGAGACCGGCGTCGCCGCGCGCACGCTCAAGTCGCTCGCTGCGCAGCTCGCTTCCATCCCGGACGGATTCGCGGCGCACAAGACGGCGGCCAAGCTCGCGCAGTCGCGTTCGCTCGAGGCGGACGGCCCGGTGGACTGGGCGCTCGCC
>RFQW01000510.1 GCA_009924765.1 Planctomycetota bacterium
ACCGCGTGACGCAGCATGCCGTCGAGCTCGGCGGGCGTGGCCTCGGCATCGGTGGTGATGGCCACGATCATGGTGGCCATGTTCGGGTGAATCATGCCCGCGCCCTTGGCGACGCCCGTGACGCGGATGGTGCCGCCGTCGGCCGCCGCCACCGTGCGCGTGCTCATCTTGGGCTGCGTGTCGGTGGTCATGATGCCGCGCTCGAAGGGCTCGCAGCTGCCGCTGGTGCAAGCCGCAGCCAGCGCCGGAATGGCCTTCAGCATGCGATCGATGGGCAGGCGCTTGCCGATCACGCCGGTGGAGTTGGTGAGCACGGCCGCGGGTGCACAGTCGCACGCCGCCGCCACCGCGTCGATGATCGACTCGGCATCGGCCGCACCCTCGGCGCCCGTGGCGGCGTTGGCGCAGCCCGAGTTGATGATGAGCGCGCTGCAGTGACCGCGCGAATCACGCAGGTTGCGTCGGCTGGCCTGGATGGGCGCCGCCGCGAACTGGTTGGTGGTGAACATGGCCGCGGCGCTGGCGCCGGCATCCATGCGCAGCAGCGCCATGTCCGGCGCACCGCTCGACTTGATGCCCGCACTCACGCTTGCGGCGGTGAAGCCACGGGGCCAGAGCGGGGCGGTGGTGATGGCGGGGGCGGTTTCCATGGCGGTCATGATCCATTCTCCATGTTGAGGTCCTGCACCATGGCGATCTCGTCGCAGGCATGGTTCTTCGGGCACTTGGCGCAATCCTTGGTCACCTTCTGCGGCAGGCTGTTGATGCTGACGGTGCGGAAGCCGCACTTCTCGAAGAACGCCGGCATGCGCGTGAGCACGAACACGCGCTTGATGCCCAGGCCCTTCGCCTTCTCCAGGAAGAACTGCACCAGCTGCTTGCCCAGGCCGCGGCCGTGGAAGCCTTCGTCGATGCCGAGCGAGCGGATCTCGGCCAGGTCGGCCTCGTACACCCACACGCTGGCGCAGCCGCGCACCTTGCCATCGACCACGGCCACGCCGAAGTCGGTGATCTTCTCCAGGATCTCCTCGCGGGGCCGCGGCAGGTTCTCGCCCTTGCTGCTCCACAGGTCGACCAGGCGGCAGATGTCGTCCAGATCCTCCACCACCGCGTCGCGGATGCCGGAAGCGCCGCCGGCGCTCTTGCGTCGGGGCTTGCTGCGCGCCGAACGCAGGCTGCGCCGCGCCTCGCGCACACGGGCCTGCACCTGATCGGGCGAGGTGCCACCGGGCACGCTGCGACGACCGATGGCCGCATCCACGGTGAGCGTGACATACACGTCCTTCTCGACCTGCGGCGCAAGCTTGGCCATCTCCTCCACGGTCAGCGCCTCGAGCGGCTTGCCCTGTCGGATCGCCTCGCGCACCAGCAGGCCCACCTGTCCGTGCGCCTCGCGGAAGGGCACGCCCTTGCGCACCAGATAGTCGGCCAGTTCCGTGGCGTTGGCGTAGCCCGCGATGGCGGCCTTGCGCGCGCGCTCGCGATCCACCTTCAGGCCGCGCAGCACGCGTGGCGTCACGCGCAGGCACATGCTGAGCGTGTCCATGGCGTCGAACAGCGGCTCCTTGTCTTCCTGCAGATCCTTGTTGT
>RFQW01000052.1 GCA_009924765.1 Planctomycetota bacterium
AAGCGTGCCATCAGATCTAGGGAAATGCAAGCAGATCGCGGTCGGTGGTGATTACTACTACACCTACATCATTGCCCTCCAGAGCGACGGGAGGATTCGGGGGTGGGGAGCCAATTGGAACTGCAATCTCTGCCTGCCAACGTCCAGTCCCGCTTTCAGCGCCATCGGCGCGGGAATGTGGCATGGCCTCGCCCTCGCCAACGACTGCAATAGCAACGGCATCGCCGACTACATCGATGTGGACAGTTACGGCGCGCTTGACCAGAACGGCGACAAGATTCCAGACACCTGCGAAGGCATCGATCAGTTCAACAAGACTTCGGCCAATCTCGGTGTGCCTACGGCCAACATCGCCTACAGCCACACCTTCACCAACTTGTACCCCACCTACACCGACGCCACACTCACCATCCGCGCCAAGGGCGACCTTGAGAGCGCGAACGAATACTTCACCGTCAAGCTGAACGATGTCACCTACGCGCGCGTGTTCGATGGCGTGAATGGCTCGGGCATCAACTGCACCGATTCAAGCAACGGCGGCGTGAGCTCCTACACATTCACCATTCCAAAGGCCGCCTTTGCGCAGTACGCCACGGCCGGCCAGGTGAAGGTCACGCTGCTCGCTTCGCCCTATGTCACCGCTGGCGAGTGCGGCGGCGGTAGCACCTCGGTGCAGCTGCAGTTTCAGGGCCTGATGCCCGGAGCCGACTGCGACAGCGACGCCACCTGGGATCTGGCCGAGATCAAGCTTGACGCTTCGCTGGATCGCGATCTGAACCGCGAGTTGGACTACTGCCAGATCCGCGACAATCCGCTGCTGGATCGCAACCAGAACGGCGTGCTGGACAGTTACGACATCGTGCTGAACCCCGCACTGGACTGCGACGGCAACGGCCGTATCGACACATACGAGATTCTCGACACGGCGAGTCTGGATTGTGATGGGAACAATCGCCTTGATTCATGCGACACGGCAAATACTGGCGGCGTGGTCGGCTGGGGAAACAACGAGAACAGCCAAGTCACGATTCCAAGCAACCTCGGCCCAACATCACAGATCTCTATGGGCTACTCACACTCGGCAGCCGTCCGCATGGACGGCTCCATCTTGGCATGGGGCTACAACGGCTACGGCCAATGCACACCACCGTCGGACCTTGGCGCCTGCAAGCAGGTCTGCGCTGGCGGCAATGATTTCACGCTGGCACTGCGAACTTCGGGATTGGTTCGCGCGTGGGGTTACAACGGTTGGGGGCTGGGTAGCGTGCCATCCGATCTTGGCGCGTGTAAGCAAATCGCGGCCGGTTACCGAGTTGCGGGCGCCCTGACACAGAGTGGTGCTCTCCGAGTCTGGGGTTACTACAACGACGAGTGGGGCTACAACATCGACGGCAACGCCCTCAATTATCCATCCGGCGTGTACGCAAGTTTCTGTCTTGGCGATTCGTTCGGACTCGCACTTCGTCCCGACGGCACCGCAACTGGCTGGGGCACCAACTACATCTACTACTACAGCTACCGAGGCCAGGCAACGCCTCCAAGCGGGACTTTCTACTCGCTCTCCGCAGGCATGCACCACAGCGCAGGCGTTCGCACTGATGGCTCGATTGCCTGCTGGGGCCTGAATAACAACGGCCAGTGTAATTCTCCCAACGGCCAATTCACCGCAGTCGCTTGCGGCTGGTATCACACGATCGCATTGAAGGCGAATGGACAGATTCAGGCTTGGGGATCGAACAGTTACTCCGCAGCCAGCCCACCGTCGACGATTGGGGTTGCAACTGGCATCGCCGCCGGCGGCTATTCCAGCCTCGCGATTCGCGAGAACAAGGATTTCAACGGCAACCGCCGCCCCGATACCTGCGACATCGCGGACAACCCGCTGCTTGACCGCAACAGCAACGGCGTGCTTGACGTCTACGACATCCTGCGCGACCCCTCGCTCGACTGCGACAGCAACCTGAAGATTGATCAGTACGAGATCGTGGACAACGCCGCGCTTGATTGCAACAAGAATGGTCGACTCGATTTCTGCGACATCGCCAGCGGCACCGTGGATTGCAACAACAACGGCATCCCGGATACCTGCGACTCGCTTGCCGACCCCTCGCTCGACTGCGACCTGAACGGCCGCATCGACACCTGCGATGTGGCCGCCGGCGCCATCGACGACGACCGCGATGGCCGTCCCGACGCCTGCGAAATCGCCAAGGGTGACATCGACCTGAACGGCGAAGTGGACTACGCCGACCTGGCGGTGCTGCTGCTGTATGTCGGCGACGTGGGCGGCCCAGTGGGCGACATGGACGGCGACGGCATGGTCACCACCGCCGACATTTCCGTGCTGCTGATGAACTTCGGCCCCGTCACCTGGCCATGATCCTTCCGCTCCCCCGAATCCTCGGGGGGAGGGAAACCCGGCCCACCGCCGCACACCGCCACCTTGCCGTGGCCTGTGCATCTGTGGCATGCGCCCTGCTCACCGCCAGCGCACACGCCGGCATCCTGTGGGATCAGATCGGCGCCACCGGCAGCGACCTGCCAAGCACCGGTCCGCAGGGCTTCTTCCGCTACGGCTCGCAGGTGTTCAGCGGCGAGCCACAGTACGACGTGATCGCGCTGGACAACTTCACGCTTGGCAGCGACAGCCACATCGACCGCCTGGAAACCGTCATCCAGGGCTACGGCGCATGGAGCGGTCCCGGCAACATCCAGGGCTTCGTGGCGCGCGTGTTCACTTCGCCGCAGGCCGCAGCCACCGGCTTTGGCAACGCCATCGCCACGCTGCAACTTGCCGCGCCCAGCGCCTACAGCAGCTTTGGCACCGGCTTGCTGTGCGGCTTCGACACCAACCTCACGCTGCAGGCCGGCACCTACTGGCTGGGCATTCAGGCGATCCTGCCCGGCAGCAATGGTCAGGTGGGTGTGGTGATCAGCAATCTTGGCGGCACGCAGCAAGCCTTTCAGGCCAACCCGGGCGGCGGCTTTGGCCTGTCCGGCAACCTGATCGAGCGACCCGTGAATCTGGCCTACCGCATCAGCGGCGCGGCGGTGCCGGGGCCCGGGGCGCTGGCGTTGCTTGCCGTCGCAGGCCTGCGCCGCAGCCGTCGCCGCTAGGGCCGTTGCCGCACGTGCGCGGCACTTCGGCGGCACTTCGAAAGACCACGCAAAACCCCTATACTCCTCCCCCTTCGCCCCACCGCGGGCGCTTTATCAACACAGAGAGCAACCATGAGCAACGCCACCGCAGAGATCAGCCCCGAAGTCAAGGTCGAAGACGCAGGCCCCGCCTGCAAGCGCATCACCGTCACCGTGCCGGCCAAGGCCGTGGACGCGCGCCTGGAGACCAGCTTCGGCAACCTGGCCAACGAGGCGCAGCTGCCCGGCTTCCGCAAGGGCAAGGCCCCGCGCGGCCTGCTCGAGAAGCGCTTCGGCGAGTCGCTGCTGCAGGAGACCCGCTCGCAGCTGCTCAGCGAGACCTACTCCAAGGCGATCGAGGATCACAAGCTGCGTCCCGTGAGCGAGCCAACGCTGGCCGAGGGCAGCAAGGAGCCCGAGATCGCGCGCGGCAAGGCCTTCACCTTCACGCTCGAAGTGGAAGTGGCCCCCGACTTCAAGCTTCCCAACACCGACGGCATCGAGGTGCAGAAGCCCATGTTCGAGATCACCGACGAGCACGTGAACGGCGAACTGCGCCGCCAGGGCTACCGCTTCGGCACGCCCGAGCGCATCACCGGCCCGTTCCAGCCGCTCGATCGCATGCTGTGCACCGCCAAGGCCTGGAAGAACGACGAGAAGGAGCCCTTCTTCAACATGGAGAAGGCGCTGGTCGTGGTGCCCGACACCGCGGATCAGGGCAAGGGCGCCCTGCTCGGCCTGCTGGTCGAGGACCTGAACAAGCACCTCGAAGGCAAGAACGTGGGCGACACGGTGCAGATCACCACCAAGGCCCCCGAGAACCACGAGCGCGAGGACCTGCGCGGCGCCACCGTGCGCTTCGAGCTGAAGTTCGACGATGCCGATCGCATCACCCCGCTCGATCCCAAGACCCTCGCCGAGCGCATGGGCCTGGAAACCGAGGAGATCCTGCGCGCCCAGGTGCGCATCATGCTGGAGCGCAAGCGCGACGCCGAGCAGCGTGGCGCCGAGCGCGAGCAGGTCAGCCGTCACCTGATGGACGCGGTCGACTTCGCGCTGCCCGCGCGCCTGAGCCAGGGCCAGATCACCCGCAACCTCGAGATGGCGCGCATGGACATGCTGCAGCGCGGCATCGAAGCCGAGCAGGTGGAAACCCGCCTGGCCGAGATCCGCCACGACAGCGAGGAGAACACCAAGCGCCGCCTGAAGCTGTTCTTCGTGCTGGGTCGTCTCGCCGAGGAGCAGAACATCAGCGTGAGCGAGGCCGAGGTGAACGGCCGCATCGCAGGCATCGCCGCGCAACGTGGCGTGCCCGCGGGCCAGATCCGTCAGGAACTGGAGCGCTCCGGCCGCATGAACGAACTCGTGCTCTCCATCCGCGAGCAGAAGGTGCTCGACCGCATCCTGGACAAGGCGAAGTTCACCGAGATCGCCGCCGAGAAGTGGAACGAGATGGAGACCAAGCGCGAGGCCGAAGCCACCGCCAAGATCAAGGGCGGCAAGAGCAAGAAGGCCTGATCGGCGGTCTGCATGCAAGGGCGCTCCGGCGACCTCTTCGGCACCCTGCTTCCATGGCTTGGCGGCCTGCTCGCTGTGGCATTCGTGGGTGTGCTGCTGATGGCCTGGACGCGACGCATGGCGGTTGGCAAGCGCGGCACAACCGACGAAGGCTTCGGTCTGGAGCAATTGCAGCGCATGATGGAGCGCGGCGAGATCAGCCCCGAGGAGTTCGATCGTGCGCGCCGCAAGATGATCGACCGCGTGAAGGCCAGCGCACTGGCCTCAAGGTCCGCGCCCCCGTCCGGTAAGGGCCGCTGACCCGCACACGCGAACGCGTCATTCGCGAACCGCGGTTTTGCCGCTGGGATCGCTAGACTCGTGGGTCATACTCCGAAGGCGAACCACACCATGAGCAAGCAACCACCCAAGCCCCAGCCCGAACGCGTCTCCCCCGAGGGCAGCAACACCAAGCGGCGCGAGGGCGGCGACGGTGGCTCGCTTGGCTCCACCACCGGCGGCAATGCCGGCGGCGGCGCTGGCGGCGGTGACGGCGGCTTCCGCGGTCGCAAGGTGACCACCTGCAGCTTCTGCGGCAAGACCAGCCGCGAGGTGGGCCCCATGGTGGAAGGCCCGCAGGATGTCTACATCTGCAGCAACTGCACCGACCTGTGCCAGAACATCTTCAAGCAGGAAACGCGTCGCGTGCGCAGCGCGCGCCCGCAGTTCGGCCAGATCCCCTCGCCGCGCAACATCAAGGAATTCCTGGATCAGTACGTGATCGGCCAGGACATGGCCAAGCGCGCGCTGGCCGTGGCGGTGCACAACCACTACAAGCGCCTCACGCAGATCGACGCCGAGAACGCGCCGTGCGAGCTGGACAAGAGCAACGTGCTGCTGATCGGCCCCACCGGCACCGGCAAGACGCTGCTGGCCCGCACGCTGGCGCGCATCCTGAACGTGCCCTTCGCCATCGGCGATGCCACCACGCTCACCGAGGCGGGCTACGTGGGCGAGGACGTGGAGAACCTGCTGCTGAAGCTGCTGCAGGCCGCCGACTTCGACCTGGAAAGCGCCCAGCGCGGCATCATCTACATCGACGAGATCGACAAGATCGGCAAGACCAACCAGAACGTGTCCATCACGCGCGACGTGAGCGGCGAAGGCGTGCAGCAGTCGCTGCTGAAGATGCTCGAAGGCACCGTGGCCAACGTGCCTCCGCAGGGCGGCCGCAAGCACCCCGAGCAGCAGTACATCCAGATGGACACCACGCACATCCTGTTCATCTGCGGCGGCAGCTTCGAGGGCATCGACTCGATCATCAAGAAGCGCCTGGGCCAGCGCCGCATCGGCTTCAGCGGCGATCTGAACCACGGCCGCCGCGAACTGGAAGTGGCGCGCCTGCTCGAGCAGATCACCCCCGATGACGTGCTGGAGTTCGGCATGATTCCCGAGCTGGTGGGCCGACTGCCCATCCTGTGCCCGCTGATGCCGCTCGACCGCGACACCATGGTGAACATCCTCACCGAGCCGCGCAACGCGCTGGTGAAGCAGTTCCAGCACTTCTTCCGTCTGGAAGGCGCCGAGCTCGAGTTCACGCGTGGCGCCATGGATCTGATCGCCGAGCGCGCGCTGCAGCGTCGCACCGGCGCTCGCGCCCTGCGCGCCGTGCTGGACGAGATCATGATCGAGCTCATGTACCACCTGCCCGAGATGGACAACGTGAACGCGGTGTACGTGCTCGACGAGCACGCCATCAGCGAACGCAAGCCCCTGTCGGCCATGCGCAGGCGGGCCAAGGAGTCGGCGTGAGCCAGGCCCCTGCGGCCACGAGGCCGTGGCAGGCGATCCAATCCGAACTCGCTGCGCGCCTCGCACATGCACATGACCGACCTGCCCGCATGCAGGCGTTCGTCGCCACGGCGTGGTCGCATCTGGCGCCAACGGGCGTGAGCTGGCTCGGCTTCTACGAGCGCGACCCAAATGACCTCTCGCAGTTGTTGCTGGCCGCCCGGGAGCCCAAGCCAGCCTGCAGCCCGATCGGGCTTCATGGAGCCTGCGGCCAGTGCCTGCTGGCCGCCAAGCCGCTGGTGGTGCACGATGTGGCCGATCTGGGGGCCGGATACATCGCCTGTGACCCCCGCGACCGCAGCGAGGTGGTGGTGCCCTGCCTGGGCCCGGACGGGCAGGCCTGGGCCGTGCTGGACCTGGACAGCCATCAGGTGGGCAGCTTTGGCGCCGCCGACGCCGAGGCCCTGACCGCCCTTCTGCGGCAGGCCGGACTTTCGGCCTGAATCCCGGCGGGAAAGCCCTTGCGGCCCCCCCGACCCTTCCACTACACTGCTCGGCTCTTCAAGGAGCCTTACCCATGCCGCGTATCTGCCATTTCACCGGTGCAAAGACCTCTTCAGGCAATGTCATTCAGCGTCGCGGCAAGGCGAAGTATCTCGGCGGCGTGGGCATCAAGACCACCAGCTGCAAGAAGCGCACCTTCAAGCCGAATCTGCAGACCGTGACCACCATGATCGATGGTCGCCCGGTTCGCGTGAAGGCCAGCGTGCGTGCGATCCGTCAGGGCCTGGTTGTGAAGCCCGTGCGTCGCAAGGCCGTGTACTCGGCCGCGAAGTGATTCGACGGTCGAACTGAATTTCGAAAGTCCGTAAAACAAGCCTTGACATGGCTTGTTTTTCTGTCTTGCACACGAATTTCATTCGTTTTGGCTAACCGAACATTGACAATCGCTCCATTCGGCGTAACTTTCCGCGTCCTTCGGCCACACGGCTCCGTTTGTCATCGAAGGGTCAAGGTTGACCCACGAACTCGATGCAGGAGCAGCACCTCACGGCCGAAGGTTTCACGGACCCGGATTTTGGTCCACGCGTGCCGGTGGTCACCGCCCCCTGACTTAGGGGAAGGTGTGTCCATTTGGCGAACTGCCCTGTGCTCGTGCACGCACGAGCGCGGTGGATGATCGGCGAAGTCGCGGCTTCGCAGGTCTTTCGGCTGATCCGCGTCGGACTCCATGGATGGAGCCGATTCTGCGTACTGGTGCCTTGAACAGATCATGACCTCCCTCTCGCCCAACCTGAGCGATCGCGATCGCGTTCTCGAAGCCACCGACCTGGTGGCGCTCGTGGGCGAGCATGTCGCGTTGAAGCCCAAGGGGCGCGAGCATGTGGGTCTGTGCCCCTTCCACGACGACAAGAGCCCCAGCATGTCGGTGGTCACGCACAAGGGCAACGCCTTCTACAAGTGCTTCGCCTGCGGCGCGGCCGGCAACGCCATCGACTTCGCGATGGAGTTCCACAAGATGGATTTCCCCGAAGCGCTGCGCCACCTGGCATCACGCGCCGGCATCGAGCTGCGCGGCCTGCGGGACGAGGGCCCCAAGGATCCGGCCACCAGCCGCGAGTCGCTGCGCAAGGCCATGGCGGCGGCCAATCGCTTCTATCGCAAGTGCCTCGCCGATGAGCGCCTGGGCGCCACGGCGCGCGCGCACATCGCCAAGCGCGAACTCGGCGCCGAAGCCGTGGAGTTGTTCGAGCTGGGTGCAAGCCCCGAAGGCTGGGATCACCTGGTGAAGCATGTGGAGCGTCTGGTGTCGCACGCGAACGCGGGCGGCGAAACGCT
>RFQW01000511.1 GCA_009924765.1 Planctomycetota bacterium
GAACAGCAGTCCGCCGATGGCGAACATCAGCGAGATCAGCTCGTAGACGATCGTCGCGCCCAGCATCCAGCCGAAGCGTCGGCGCAGCCACGCCTCCATCTCCCGCTCGTACTCGGCCTTGAACAGGGTCCCTTCCGTGGGTTCCGGCATGGTGGCAGGGTACTGCCCGGCGTACGCAAAAACACGCAGGGCCCGCCATTCGACGGGCCCTGCGGAAATCTCACTTTCGGTTCGCGATCACTGCTTCGCGAGCACTTCCTGCTTGAGGCGCTCCGGCATCTGCCGGTAGGTCAGCGGCTCCATGCTGGCGGCCGCGCGGCCCTGCGTCATCGAGCGCAGCGCGGTGGTGTAGCCGAACAGCTCGCTCAGCGGCACTTCGGCGGTGATCAGACGCACCACGCCGCGCTGCTCGCTGTCCACGATCTGGCCACGACGGCTGGCAAGGTCACCGGCCACGTTGCCGAAGAACTCCTCGGGCGTGGTCACGACCAGCTTCATGATGGGCTCCAGCAGCGCCAGGCCGGCGCGGGTGCACGCCTCGCGGAAGGCCAGGGCACCGGCCTGCTCGAAGGCGATCTGGCTGGAGTCCACATCGTGGTAGCTGCCGTACACCAGCTGCGCACGCACGTTGATCACGGGGTAGCCGCCCAGGATGCCGCTCGCGGCCGCCTGACGGGCACCGTACTCCACGCTGGGGATGAACTCGCGCGGAATCACGCCGCCCGAGACCTTGTCCTCGAACACCACGCCGTCCTTCATCACCAGCTCTTCGGCATCGGCCTCTTCCTTGGTCATGGGCATCACGGTCATCACGGCATCGCCGTACTGACCGCGACCACCGGTCTGCTTCTTGAACAGACCGCGGATGTCCTTGGCGGTGCCGGTGATCGTCTCGCGGTAGGCCACGCGCGGCTTGCCCACGGTCACGTTCACCTTCATGTCGCGCACCAGCTTGTTCTTGATGATCTCCAGGTGCAGCTCACCCATGCCGCTGATGATCGTCTCGCCGGTCTCGTCGTTGTAGTTCGAGCGGAAGCTCGGGTCTTCGCGACGGATGGTGGTCAGCGCCTCGCCCAGCTTCTTCTTGTCATCGGCCGAGTTGGGCTCGATGCTCATGCTGATCACGGGCTCGGGGAAGGTCATGCGCTCGAGGATGATGGGATGGTCGGGGTCGCACAGCGTGTCGCCGGTGTACGAATCCTTCAGGCCCACCACGGCCACGATCTGACCGCAGCCGGTCTCGTCGAGGGCGGTCCGGTTCTGCGCGTGCATCTCATAGAGACGACTGACGTTCTCCTTGCGGCCGTTGACCGGATTGAGAACGCGCATGCCCTTCTCAAGCTTGCCCGAGTAGACGCGGATGTAGGTGAGCGTTCCGGCAACGTCGGCAACCACCTTGAAGACCAGCGCGCTGAATGGCGCGTCTTCCGAGTGAGGACGACTCATCTGAATGCTCGGATCGTTCGGATCCACGCCGGACACGTCTGGACGCTCGGTTGGATTCGGCAGGTACTCAACAACCGCGTCAAGCACACTCTGAATACCAACGTACTTGAGTGCGGAGCCGCACAACACTGGGAAGCACTTCA
>RFQW01000512.1 GCA_009924765.1 Planctomycetota bacterium
GACTTCGTTCCATTTTTCACGAAGTCAAAGCGTCGATGGTATGGAATGTCGGCCCGAAGCGTCAACGGACACCAAACTCCGGGATGCACCACAGGTCTGGCGCCAGCCACCCGCACACGCCATCCGGTCGCTACCTTTGCCCCCATGCTTGAAGGAGTGCTGCTTCCTTCTTTGGTGCGCCGTCTGGCCGACCGGCCCGATGCGACCGCCTTGATCCGAACAATATCCGAACAAATGGCCGATTCCACGGGACTGGCCGCTCCTACCTTGGAGCAGGCATTTACGGAAAGGCTGCGCCGAGGAGGAGTTGCGACACCCGAGGGGGTGGCTTTTCCCCACGCCGTGATCGCCGGGGTGCGCCGAACGGTCGTGGGGTTGATCGTGATCCCCGGGGGTCTGGATCTGGATGCCGCCCAGCCGCCAAGCACGCTGGTGTTCGCCATCGCCGGTGATGCCAGCCGCCCCTGGGAGCATGTGCGCCTGCTGGCACGCCTCAGCCGCATCGCGGTCGATGACGCCGCACGCAAGCGCCTTCGCGAGAGCGCCGACGACGCAGCCCTGTTCCGCGCCCTGCTTGAGGAGGACGCGCGACATGGCTGACGACACGCACATCGCGCGCGCGGCCACCGACGCACGACTGCTCATCCTGATCGCGCGCACCGAAGAGAGCTTCGATCCACTGGTGACCGCCCTGCTTGATGCAGGCATCACCGGCGCCACCGTGCTGGAAAGCCGCGGCATCGGCGCGATCATCCGATCGGAGATGCCCATCTTCGCCGGACTGGCCGCGCTGCTGCCACAGGCAACGGGCAGTCGCGTGGTGCTGTCGGTGGCACCGCAGCAACGCATCGACGCGCTGATGCGATACCTGTCGCAGCTGCCGCGCGAGCGCCGCCCGATCGGCGTCACGTTGCCCGCCGACACGGTGCTGGGTCTGGAACCGTGATCGCCGCGGCCGCGCTTGGAGGCGTGTCGCATGCGATGGCGGCGATGGCGATCGGCGCAACCGCCCTGCTGCTCGCGTTCGTGTCGCTCTCGCGTCCTGCCGCCCGACTGGCGCGATGGCCGCTGGCGAGTGCGCTGCTTGGCGGCGGATGGATCGCGCTGCTGGCGGGCACCCTGCTGGGTCCGGGCGGCTTCGGGCTTCTGCATCGCGAATCACTGATCGAACTCCGTCCACTCACGCAGCTTGGCCTGGCGTGGATCGGTCTGCTGGTGGGACTGCAGATGAAGCGATCGCTTCTGGCGCTGGTGCCAACGCCGCTGTGGCGATGGGTCGCCCTCGATGCGGCGATCAGCTTCGTCACCGTGGCCGCGTGGACCTTTCTCGCGCTGCGATGGGCGGCGCCCTCGAGCACGCTGCGCACGACGTGGCCCATGGCCAGTCTGGCCGGTGCAGCCAGCATCGGTTGGTCGGGCGAGCTGCGATCGCTGCGCGGACTGGATGCGCGCGCCGTCCGCGTGGCCACGCTGGTGCAGGCGGGCGCTGGACTCGGCAGCGTGCTGGCGATCGTCTCGAGCGACCTGATCTCCTTCTCGCCCGAAGGATCACGTTCGCTCATCGCCACGCTGCTCGTGGCCGC
>RFQW01000513.1 GCA_009924765.1 Planctomycetota bacterium
CCACGGCGTGGGGCCGGCGCTGCTTGGCGTGAGCGCCATGAACGTGATCCACTCGAACGCCATTCCCAATCGCGACATGGGTGATCCCGCCGCCGTGCTCGAGGGGCTCAACGAACTCTTCCCGATGGATCGCCACAACGACATGTTCTTCACGCTGTGGTACGGCATCCTGAACGTGGATGCCGGCACGCTGGTGTGGAGCGGCGGCGCGCATCCGCCCGCGCTGCTGGTGGGCCCCGATGGCAGCCTTCGCGAGCTGGAATCGCAGGGCATCATGGTTGGCGCCGGCCTTGGCATGCCCTACGAGAGCACCGAGGTGCAGATTGCGCCGGGATCGCGCCTGTTCCTGTACAGCGACGGCATCTTCGAACTGCAGAAGCCCGATGGCCAGATGGCCACGCTGCCCGAGTTCGTGGGCACCATTCCCGAGACGCATCGCCACGAGGACCGCCTGGACCGCATGCTGAAGCACGCGCGCGAGGTGCAGAAGTCCGACAGCTTCAAGGACGACGTGAGCCTGCTCGAGGTGCGCTACAAGCTGTGATCGGCGCGGCCCTGCTGGCGTGCGCGCTTTCGGTGCCGGCCAGCCAGCGGTTCGACTTCACCGAGCGCCACATGGGCGTTGAAGTGCGCGTGCGTCTGTACGCGCCTGACGAGGCCACGGCGCGCTCGGCGGCACGTGCGGCCTTCGATCGCGTGCGTGCATGGGACGAGGCATTGAGCGACTGGCACGAGGACTCGGATGCCATGCGATTGCCGCAGCACGCGGGTGACGCCACCATTGTGGGCGGACGACTGGCGCAGGCGCTCGACGCATCGATCCTTGCACGCGAAGCCACGGGCGGCGCGTTCGAACCATCGCTTGGAGCGCTGACGCGCGCGTGGCGACAGGCGCGACGCGCGCTGCGCACCCCCGATGCGGCCACCCTGCAGGCCGCGCGCGACGCATCCGGGGCAGGAAGCTTCGAGTGGAATCCGGCGAGCCGCCGTTTCACGGCGCTGCGAGAAGGTGTTCGGCTCGACTTCGGCGCCATCGCGCAGGGCATCGCCGCCGATGATGCGCTGCAGGCGTTGCGCGAGGGTGGATGTGCGCAGGCCCTGGTCGATGTGAGCGGCGACATCGCCGTGGGTGCGCCGCCACCGGGTGCGGATGGCTGGCGCATCCAGATCGAGGCAGAGTTCGACGATCAACCCACCGACACGCTGCTGCTGCACGACTGCGGCGTGAGCACCAGTGGCGATCGCGCACAGCGCACGATGATCGATGGGCATGCGGCCAGCCACATCCTGGATCCGCGCACCGGCATCCCGCTGACAGCTCCGCGCCAGGCAACCGTGGTGGCTGCCGACGCCACCACCGCGGACGTCATGGCCACCGCGCTGTGCGTGCTTCCAGCCGAAGCCTGCCGATCACTCGCCGCCGCGCATCACCTCGCCGCGCGCCTGGATCGAACACCCGCCGAAGGCGGCGTGCAGCCCCTCGGGGGCTGGAGCGCGCTCAGACGAGCTTCGTCTTGCCCGGCTGACGCACCGTCGGCACCGGCGGCGGCGCATCCATCGCCAGCTTCGGAGGCATCAG
>RFQW01000514.1 GCA_009924765.1 Planctomycetota bacterium
ATGTCTCAGTCTCTCACCCTTGCGGTGGCATCGGCCATCGCCATCAGCGGCTCGGCCATGGCCGGCATTTTCGGCAGCGGCAATGTTGTTGTTGAGCGCGTCGGCGACGGCACCGCGGCCCTCAGCAGCGCTGCCACGGCAGTGTCCGTGATCGAGATGAGCAAGGCTGGCGTGACGAAGCAGCAGCTTGATCTGCCCACCTCGGGCAGCACGCAGGTCACCGACTCCGGCAAGGTCACCGACTCCGGCAGCGCCACCAGCAACGGCTACTTGAACGTGTACAACGGACTCCTGGCCGTGTCCGGCTACAACGCGGCTTCGGGCACCGCCAGCGTTGCGGCCAGCAACACCAAGGTTGGCACCGTGATCGGTTCGGACGGCAACGTGTCGACCGCCACGCGCACCCTGTTCCCGACCTCGGGCACCATGCCATTCACCGCCAACAACTTCCGCAGCATGATCGCCACCGGCGCCAACACCTTCTACGCATCGGGCACCGGCAGCGGCACCCCGAGCACCGGCGGCATCTGGTACGCCAACAACGGCAGCTTCACGCAGATTTCCAGCACCACCACGGGTCAGCCCACCAACATGCGCAACGTGGAGATCTACGGCGGCAACCTGTACACCTCGTCGGCAGCCACCACCGGCTACGGCGTGTGGCAGGTGGGCACCGGTCTGGCCACCACGGCCGGCCAGACCAGCACGCTGCTGATCAACGCGGGCGCCGGCGCCAGCACCTACGGTTTCGTGCTGTTCGACACCAACAGCGATGGCACCAACGATCTGGCCTACCTGGCTGACGATCGCACCACCGCCGGCGGCGGTCTGCAGAAGTGGGTGCTCACTGGCGGCACCTGGACCAACAGGCGGCGGTCTGCAGAAGTGGGTGCTCACTGGCGGCACCTGGACCAACAGCTGGTCCGTGCTGGTGAATGCCACGGGCGCAACCTCCACCACCACCGCAACCAACTTCGCGGGCATCCGCGGCCTGGCCGGCACCTGGGACGCGGTGAATGGCGCGCAGTTGTTCGCGACCACCACCGAGACCAGCAACAACCGCGTGATCGCCTTCAGCGACACCGGCACCACCCCCACCTCGTTCACCAACCTGGCTTCGGCCGGCACCAACTACGCCTTCCGCGGCGTGGATCTGACCGCCGTGCCCGCCCCCGGCGCCGCGGCGCTGCTGGGCCTGGCTGGCCTGATCACCAACCGTCGTCGCAAGTAATTCGCGACGCCCCTTCATTTGGGTTGTTCACGCCCCCGCCGTTGAGAGCCGGCGGGGGCTTTCTTTTTTGCGCTGGCGGCTGCACTTGCGTCTTAACACGATCCAAGCGAATGCTTCACGCAAGCGCGTGACGGGTGGCGGTGCTGTTTCGCGTTTAAAGGGGTAGCAGGAAACCCTTTGCCTGCTCGTCACGCTGTCAGCAGGACGACCGGTCTCTTCCACCCCTTGCACACTGGAGCAAACACAATGTCTCAGTCTCTCACCCTTGCGGTGGCATCGGCCATCGCCATCAGCGGCTCGGCCATGGCCGGCATTTTCGGCAGCGGCAATGTTGTTGTTGAGCGC
>RFQW01000515.1 GCA_009924765.1 Planctomycetota bacterium
GCCACTGATTCCCCCGCATGTCCTGATCCATTCAGCAGTTTGACGGCCAGTGTTTCCCGCTTCTGCTGCTTGGCACGTATCCCCCTCGGAGTTCCCCGCATGATGTCCCGCATCGCATTCAGCACCGTCACCTCCATGGCCATGGCCTGCGCCGCATCCGCTGGCGTGACCGTGTCGGACAGTCTGGCTGTTTGGAGCAACCAGGTGACCTCCGGCGGCGAGACCGTGGGCGTGGAGACTTTCAATTCCATCAGCGCGGGCTGGTATCCCAGTCTCTCCGGCACCGTGAGCAACACCTACTGGACGGCCACCGCGGACTCGGGCCTGATGGTTTCGCAGGGCGCCCCGCAGACCTTCAACGCCCTCGACTCGATGGTGTTCACGTTCTCGCCTGGCGTGCGTGCCGTGGCCGGCAACATCTTTGGAAGCCGAGCCGATCACACGGTTCTGCCGAGCTTCGTGAACGTGACGCTGTCCGACGGCACGTCATGGGATGCCATCACGAACGACGTGAACGACTTCGTGGGCTTCTACTCGTCCACCGCCAACATCACCAGCCTGACGATCTTCGCGGCGGACCTGAACGGCAGCGAGCCCGTGTTTGCCACGATCAACAACCTGTACCTGGGCGTTCCGGCACCGGGCGCGGCCGCTCTGCTGGGCCTGGCGGGTCTCGCAACGCGCCGTCGCCGCGCCTGACACTGATATCAAGATCTGTCCGCGGCCCTGGCGCATGCGCCGGGGCCGCGTTGTTTTTGCGTTGCGTGGACTGCGTCTGCGATTCTGCGAGCGCCGTTCACGCCAGCGCGCGATACACGTCGAAGCGCAGCACCTTGCCCTCGATGGTCCACGCGCGTTGCAGGTTCCCCAGCGGCGGCGCGTGACGCGCCCGCTTCACCACCACGCGCTGACGCGCCACCGCAAGCGCCAGCATCAGCAACGCGTCGGCGTCACCGTCGTCACCCACCACCGCCGACAGCGCCTGCATGGCCTTCGGGGGCTTGGCGTCAGCCTTCTTCTTCGCTGGAAACATGGGGTCGAGCAGCACCACATCCACGGGCTGCGCGGCGGCAAGCAGCGCGTGCGCATCGCCCTGCTCGATGGTGATGCGTTCGGCGATCGGCTTCAGCTTGGCGTCAGCCAGCGCCCACGCATGCGCCTGCCGAAGCAGCGCCAGCACCCAGTCGTTGCGTTCGATGGCACGTACCTGCACGCCCATGGCCGCCATGGCGAAGGTGTCGAAGCCCAGCCCCGCGGTGGCGTCGATGGCGGTGCGGGCCGACGAACCCACGGCGCGACCCAGCGGCTGGCCTCGCAGCGACGATGCGCCGTCAGGCAACCGCAGTTGCGACCAGTCCGCACGCAGGCCGCGGCCTGGAGCGTCACCCGGGGCACGCAATTCCACGGCGCCCTCGTGCTGCGCCAACTGCCAGCCATTTCGTGCATCCGGATCCATGGACGGATTGTGACATGGCGCGGGGCGCGGCGCAGCAACCGTTAGACTCGCCCCATGACGACCTCCGCCAAGCAGCACACCATGGCTCCGGTGTTCGGGAACGTGCTGGAGATGATCGG
>RFQW01000516.1 GCA_009924765.1 Planctomycetota bacterium
ATCGAGCAGCACCAGACGATCGGGTCGGCACGCCAGGATCTTGCGGCACAGTTCGGAGCCGATGCTGCCTCCAGCCCCGCTCACCAGCACGTTGCGCGCCACCACGAGTCGCTGCAGGAGTTCGGTCTTCGGCGCCACCGGCGTGCGACCCAGCAGTTCGTCGATGCTGACGGGGCGGATCTGATCCACGCGCGCGCTGCCGTCCTGGATCTCGGCGAGCGTGGGAACCGTGAGAACCTGTACTCCGAGACGCACGCCTGCCTCTGCAAGTTGCCGACGTCGTTCACGACTGGCGGAGGGAAGCGCGAGCAGCATGGCTTGCACGTTGCGATCGCAGACAATGGAATCTAGTTCGCTACAAGGTCGCACTGGCACGCCACGAATCGAGCGCCCCTCCAATTGTGGATTGTCGTCCAAATAAGCCACAATCTGGTGGGAGCGAGCATGGGCAAGCGCCGCATGCAATCCAACACCCGCAGCGCCCGCACCGAAGATGACCACACGCGGACCACTGATTGCGCATGCATGACCAAGCAGCAGCCAGCGTGCAACAAGTCGTGATCCGCCTACCCCAAGCGTGGCCAGCATGAAGAAAAGGAACGGCACCGAACGCGGGGTGCCCTGGCCTCGGTCCGTGAGGAATGTGACAGCGAGGAGCATGAGTGCAATCAGTGCAACGCCTCTCACGATGCGCACAGCGAAAACTGGACCGATGTACCGCGTGATCTCGCGGTACAGCCCCGATAGCTGGAAAACCACGGGTCCAACCAAAGCGACAAAAACCATCACCAAAGCCCCCTGAGGCCAGAACCACTGAAGATCATCCAGCCGCAGGATGTAAGCACCCGCCACGGACAGCGCCAGCAGCGTGGCATCACCGGCAATGGCGACCCACAGTTTCGCTAGTTTGGAAAGCCGGACGACGGATTGAAGCATGCGCTGAGCAGTCTACTTCATCCACCCTGCCCGATCTAGCCGATCGGTGATTTCCATGACACCTCATAGCATGCTCACATGTGCGGCATCGCAGGTCTTCTCGACACACGACACAGGCTTCCGGATCCCGCCGGCACGCTGAACGCGATGCGCACGTGCCTGCGACACCGCGGCCCGGACGACGCCGGCACGCTGTGGCACGACCGCGATGCGGTGGGGCTTGCGCATGCGCGCCTGAGCGTGATCGACCCTTCACCCGCAGGCCATCAACCCATGGAGAGCGCCTCGGGCCGATTCGCGATCGTGTTCAACGGCGAGGTGTACAACGCCCCGGCACTGGCCACCGAACTCGCCGCGGCCGGCGCGCGATGGCGCGGACACTCGGACACCGAGGTGATGCTTTCGGCCATCGAGGCCTGGGGCATCGATGCCGCACTGCCTCGCTTCGCGGGCATGTTCGCGCTTGCGCTGCACGACCGGCATGAGCGCCGCCTGCATCTGGTGCGCGATCGCCTTGGCATCAAGCCGCTGCACTATGCGTGGGTCGGCGGTCCGCAGTCCGGCACATTCGCCTTCGCGAGCGAATTGAAGGCCCTGCTGCAGGTGCCTGGATTCACGCGCCACATCGATCCAGTCGCG
>RFQW01000517.1 GCA_009924765.1 Planctomycetota bacterium
GCTGCCCGACGGCCGCGCGCTGCGCGCGCACCCCGGCGCGACCGCGGCGCTGCAGCGTGTCGGCAAGGTTGATCTGCACCAGCGCCACATTGGGGTGCTGCGGCCCGAGCCCCTTCTCCATGATGCGGATCGCCTCGCGCATGTTGCGCTCGGCCGGCTCCACCTCGCCCAGATCCTTCTGCAGCAGCGCCAGATTGTTGTAGTCCATCGACAGTTCCAGGGCATCGGCGCCCAGTCGATGGCGATTGCGATCCAGCGTCTCCTGGATGAGCAGCCGCGCCTCCTCGGCGCGCCCCACTTCCTGCAGGAACATGCCGAGATTGCCCGTCGTACTGGCGATCGATGCCTCGTCCAGGTCGGGCATGGTGCGCACGCGGGCAAGCGCATCGCGCAGAAGCGGCTCCACATCGTCCACGCGGCCGGCGTCCTTCAGCAGCAGCGCCAGGTCGTTCATCGCGCGCACGGTGTGCGACGACGCGCGGCCGTCGATGCGTTCGTGCAACTGCAGGCTTTCGCGCATGGACGCCTCGCCTTCGGCCGCGCGACCAAGCGCCTGCAGGCACAGCGCGCGCTGATGCTGCACCTCGGCGACCACGGATTCGTCACCCACGCTCGAGGCGCGGATCAGTTCCAGCGACTTGTCGAGCAGCGGCAGCGCCTCGGCGGCCAGACCCAGCTGCAGGCGCGTGGAACCGATCGCCAGCGACACGCGCGCCGCCTGCAGCGACTGCCCCGCGAAGGCGCCGTCGCGCAGCTTCTTCGCCGCCGCATCCAGCGCATCGCGCACGCGGATGTCCTGCTGCCCCTCGGGCTTCCACGGATCGGCCGACCCCAGCGTTTCCACAAGGAAGTCGGTCACCGCACGCGAGGCCAGCGCCTCGTCGCGCGCGCGCCACGCGCTGATCAGGCTGATGATGGTGGAGGCCACCAACGCGATGGCCGTGACCACGCCGGCCGCCACCGCGAGTCGATGCCGACCCACGAAACGGCGCGTGCGGTAGCCCACGCTTGCGGGCCGCGCCATCACCGGACGACCGTCGAGGTGGCGATCGATGTCCTCGATGAGTTCGGCAACGCCCGCGTAACGGCGGTGCGGCTCCTCTTCCATGCAGCGACCCACGATCGCGTCCAGATCGTTCTGCAGCGCCTGCATCAGCGATTCGGGCGCAAGACCGCGGCGTTCGGCGGCTTCGCTGGCTTGCGGGCGATCGGCCTGCAGCCAACGCTGATAGCGCAGCGATGGGCGCTGGAAGCGCGCGGTTTCCACCACACCGTTGGCGCCGCGCACGGGGTCGCGATCGAGCGGACGCGCACCGGCCAGCAGTTCGCCAAGGATCACGCCGAGCGCCCACACATCGCTGCGCACCTCGGCCTGCCCCGCGGCCTGCTCGGGCGCCATGTAGGCGGGCGTGCCGACCAGCGCCTCGCCCATGGTGGCCAGGCTGGTCAGCGGATCGGCGCCTTCCACAGCCTTGGCGATGCCGAAGTCGATCACGCGCGGCTGCACCACATCGCCCTCGACGCCCACCAGCATGTTGGCGGGCTTCAGGTCGCGGTGGATCACGCC
>RFQW01000518.1 GCA_009924765.1 Planctomycetota bacterium
CAAGGCACAGTGTGCATGTCCGCGGCCGACACCGCGGCGACCCCTGCAGAAGCCCCGCTTCAATGGTGCCTCCTTGAAGCGGGGCATCTCGTTTTTGGGCGTGCTGCGCCGAACGCCTCAGCCGCCGGCTGCGGCGATGGCCTTGTCCAGGCCCGCGCCACGCAGCAGCGTGCGGAAGTTCTCGCCGAAGACGAAGTTCTCCTCGGGGAACGCCAGACCGCTGCGGTTCTGGTCGATGTGACTGAACACGATCTCGGTGGTGCCGATGCGTTCCCACACGCCGGTGCGGTGGTCGAGTCGCTCGATGGTGCCCACGGTGCTGGCGCCCGCGTCGTCCATGCGCTCGATGCGCGCGTCGTAGCGGATGCACTGACCGGGCACCACCTCGCTGTCCAGCGTGACGTTGCCGATCTTGGCCAGGATCACCTTCTCCTTGAAACCGCGGCAGCTGCCCACCAGCACACCGGCGGTCTGCGCCATGCCCTCCACCATCAGGCTTGCCGGCATGATCGGCTGATCGGGAAAGTGATCGTGCAGGTGATCTTCCGCCAAGCTGACGTTCTTCACGGCCACCAGACGGCGACCGGGCTCGTAGGCCACGACGGTGTCGATCCACATCCAGCGCATCAGGTCACCTCACCGGCTCGCCGGCGGTTCACTTGGCGAGCTTGCGCTCGAGGAAGTCGCACAGGCTCTTCACCGTGAAGACCTCGCTGAGGCTCTTCACGTTGCGGTCCTTGTCGAAGGTGGTGAAGTCGATGTGCGGCAGCTTCTGGCGCAGCAGCGCCATGCCCGCATCGGTCACCTTGCCGTTCTGCACCATGGCCGGGTCCTGCAGCATGTTCTCGGGGAACAGCTCGCCCTGCTCGATCTTGAAGGGCTTCTCGGGGGTGGAGAACTTCTTCTCCATGCGGAAGCTGATGTCCAGGAAGTCGATGCTTTCGGCGCCAAGGTCGCCCGTGAGGGTGGCCTCCGGCTTCACGTCCTCGGTGTCCACGCCAAGGGCCTCTTCCAGGACTTCGGTCACGCCTTCCTCGATCTGCTGACGATTGAATGCCACGCTGGGTCTCCGTTCTTCGTACCCGTCACCGTTCCCTGGTGGCGGGGCTTGGATCACGCTCCGGCGGCTGCCGTGGCTGAAATCCGAGCGGGGCGCATTGTAAAGCGTCCGCTCACCGCTGTCTCGCCCGTGCCGTCGATTCGCACCACGCTGGCCAGGCCTTTCAGGCCGAACGATCCGTCCTCGTTCACCTTGTCCAGAGTCACTTCCACCTTCAGCGCCTCGCCCGGACGCACGAAACTGCCGTAGCGCAGCGCCTTCACCTGTCCGAGCACCAGGTGCTTGCCGCGGCCCTTCAGCAGTTCGCGCGCAGCCTGCGTGAGCGCCTCCAGCATGAACACGCCGGGCAGCACCGGAAATCCGGGGAAGTGGTCGCCGAGGTACTCCTCCGCCGCCGTCACGTTCTTGATGGCGGTCAGGCTGGTGTCGGTCCGACTGAGCACCTGGTCGATGAGCAGGAACTTCATGGTGTCGCGAATCTACCTGCGTTGACGCGGATGCGCCGCG
>RFQW01000519.1 GCA_009924765.1 Planctomycetota bacterium
ATGCCGATGCACATGAACATGCCGGCCGTCGAGAGGCCGTGGTTCACCATGTAGAGGATGCTGCCTTCCATGCCCACCACGTTGAAGGCAAACATGGCAAGCACCGCCAGGCCCATGTGGGCCACGGAGCTGTAGGCGACCAGGCGCTTGACATCGTTCTGCACCCAGCAGACCAGGCTCATGCCGAGGATGCCGACAAGCGCCAGGATGCTGAAGGTCTGCGCCAGTGCCAGGCCGCCCTCGGGGGCCATCGGGAAGGCAAAGCGCAGCGCGCCGAACTGGCCGATCTTGATGACGATGCCGGCCAGCACCACGGATCCCGCGGTGGGCGCCTCGCCGTGGGCCAGGGGGAGCCAGGAATGCACCGGGACGAACGGCACCTTGACCGCGAATCCGCCCATGATGGCCAGGAACACCCACCACTGCGTGGAGGCGGGGAGCGACTGGCCGTACTGGATCAGCGTCGAGATGCTGAAGTCCATCGGCGTGCCGTGGTCGGTGGCGTTGCCGGCCGCCAGGTAGATGAACCCGACGAGCGAGATCACCGAGCCGACGAAGCTGTAGACCCAGAGCTTGACCGATGCGATGCGGCGCTCGTGCCCGCCCCAGACGGCCACGATCAGGAAGAGCGGCACCAGGGTGAACTCGTAGCCGACGTAGAACAGGATGACGTCGCGGGCCAGGAAGGCCAGCATGACGGCCGCTTCCATGAACAGGAACTGCGCGTAGAAGCCGCGCTGGCGCTGCGTGATGGCGGAGAAGCTCACCAGCATGCTCAGCGGGATCAGGAGCGCCGTGAGCAGGATGAGGAGCATGCCGATGGCGTCGGTTCCGAGGCGGAATTGGATGCCGAAGGCGGTGAACAGCTTCCAGCCTTCCTCGTTCGGCCAGAAGTCGGCCTTGCCCCAGGCGGGGAACTCGAAGGCCATCATGACCGCGGCCGCGAGCACCACGAGTCCGGAGACGAAACCGACCGTCTTGGCCGCGCGATCCGTGCTGCCGAGGCAGAGGATGGCGCCGACGAGCGGCAGGACGATGAGGAGGACGGCGAGCGTCACGATGCACCTCCCGAGAGCCAGATCCAGACGACCCAGGCCACGATGAGCCCGATGCCGCCTGCCATGGTGAGCGCGTAGCCCTGCACCGTGCCGGTGTAGAGCGGCTGGAACACCCGGGCAACGAAGCCCGGGAAGCGGCCGATGGCGGCGAATGCCACGCCATCGAGTACGAAGCGGTCCGTGAAGGCCAGGAGCTGCGCGCCGAGCCACATCGGGACGCCGATGATGGCGGCGTAGATCTGGTCGACGTACCAGCCATGCTCGCTGCCGAGCGCCAGCCACTTGAGGCCGGGCGTGTTCAGCATGCTGGCACGGAGGCGGTCACCCAGCGCGCGGTTGCCGGCGTGCAGGATCCAGGCGAGCACGAAGCCCGCCACCACCACGCCGGTGGCGATCATGAAGAGCGTGCTGTGTGCATCGCGGCCCAGGATCTGGCCATGCTCCGGTCCGCCGGTGGCGCGGATCCACGCGCTCGAGTTCTGCACGAAGCGCTGGATCCAGTT
>RFQW01000520.1 GCA_009924765.1 Planctomycetota bacterium
CCTGAAGGCCCTGATGGAGGCGCTGAAGACCGCGCCAAAGGATCAGAAGCCGGCGCTGGGCAAGCGGCTGAACGCCATGAAGGTGGCGCTGGACGCCGCCTTCGAGTCACGCAAGGCTGCGGTGGGCACGGGTGCTGCGGCGGGGCCTGCCATCGACCTGACGGAGCCCGGCCTGCCGGCGGGCGAGGGCCGACGCCACATCCTGAGCCGCACCATCGCCGACATCGTGCAGATCTTCGGCCGCATGGGCTTCGAGGTGGCCGAGGGCCCCGAGGTGGAGGACGAGTGGCACAACTTCACCGCGCTGAACATTCCTGAGGGGCACCCCGCGCGCGAGCCGACGGACAACTTCTACATGGCCGAGCAGGGCGGCGTGCGGCGGCTGCTTCGCACGCAGACCAGCACCGTGCAGATCCGCGCCATGGAGCAGCGCAAGCCGCCGCTGAAGGTGGTGGCGGTTGGGCGCGTGTATCGACCCGACACGCATGACGCCACGCACTACAGCATGTTCCACCAGATCGAGGGGCTGTACGTGGATCGCGGCGTGACCATGGTCGACCTGAAGACCACGCTGTGGCACTTCGCGCGCGCGTGCTTCGGACCCGAGGCCGAGGTGCGCATGCGCCCCAGTTTCTTCCCGTTCACCGAGCCGAGTGCCGAGGTGGACATGAAGATGAAGATCAAGGGCGAGTGGCGCTGGGTGGAGCTTGGCGGGTGCGGCATGGTGGATCCGGCCGTGCTCACATCGGTGGGCGTGGACCCCGAGGTGTTCACCGGCTTCGCGTTCGGCCTGGGCGTGGAGCGCATCGCCATGCGTCGTCACGGCATCAGCGACATCCGCTGGCTGTTCGACAACGACGCGCGATTCCTGCGGCAATTCTGATGCGGCGAGCCCCACACGGCGCGGCCACGATGCGAGCGGTGGGGTGGTCGCTGGTGGTGGCGTTGCTGGTCACCGGCGCGGCGGCGTGGTGGGCGCGCACCGCGATCGTGGAGGGCGAGAAGAAGGCATTGCCGGCCATTCCGCCTGCGCGCGCGATCGAGGCGCTACCCGCTGAGGCGCCGGTGCAGGCGGTGGTTGTGCGTGATCCACTGGAGGCGCTGTGGTGCGAGAAGGGACCCGAGGCTGTGGTGCAGGCCACGCGCATGCTGCAGGCAGATGGGTACGAGTCTGCCGCGAGCGAAGCGTCGATGCAGCATGCGTTGCTGCGATGCGAGGCACTGCTTGCGCAGGGCCAGGTGGAGACGGCGCTCGAGCTGAATCGACGCATGTACGCGGCGCTGGCCAAGCCGACGCCCGCGCAAGCGCTCGAGCCGCTGGTTCTGGAGCAGCACGCGCGCCTGCGCATGGCTGGTGGTGAGACCAACATGCTGAAGCAGGAAGAGCGGCTGAAGGCCAGCGTGGAAGCGCGCCAGATGCTGGGTGGCGAGGTGCCTGTGCCTGCGTGGGCCACGCTGGGCGCGCTGCAGAAGGCGCGTGGGGATTGCGGCGCCGCCGTGGAGAGCTATGGCCGCGCGTTGATGGGCATGTCCGACGCACCGTCGTGGGTGCGCCTGCGC
>RFQW01000053.1 GCA_009924765.1 Planctomycetota bacterium
GACAGCATGATCGGCAAGCTGATCGTGCACGGCCATGACCGCGATGCCGCCATCGTGCGCATGCGCCAGGCCCTGAAGGAGTTCCAGATCGGCCCCATGCGCACCACGATTCCGCTGCACCAGCGCATCATGGAGCGCCCGGAGTTCACCTCGGCCAAGTTCGACATCCACTGGGTGGAGCGCTGGCTGAAGGGCGAAGCGAAGGCCTGATCTCAGCGGCTGGGCGCGCCGGCTTCCACCGTGAGGTTGGCGCTGCCCACCACGCGGCCTTCGCCGATGCTCTTGTTGGGATCGCGCAGCACCACCAGCTTGATGGTGACGCCGTTGGGGATGCGATACATGATCTGCAGCTCGCCGCTGTTGGCGGCGCGACGGAAGCGGTTGATCGTGAAGCCCTCCTCGGGCGGTTCGAGATAGATCTCGTACTCGTTCTTCACGTCGTCCTTCCACAGGTAGCCGCAGGGGGCGTAGATGTTGTTCTTGTCGTCCACCAGCACCGGCTCGCCGTTCATGCCCACCTTCTCGGCGTCCTTGCGCGTGCGGTTCACGTTGAACAGGTCGACCGCCGTGTCGCGGCTGCACTTCAGCATGACCATGCGCTGTCCATTGGGCTCGAAGAATCCGCGCACGTCGCCCTTGGCGTTCTGGCCGCGCGTGATGTGCGTGGCCGCGCCGCCCGTGAGCTTGCCGTTGTCCTCGGTCAGGCTGCCTGGCATGCCGTTGCGGTCGATCATGGCGCCCTGCAGACCGGTGTCCAGGCGCAGTTCCGATGCCGGCACCACGGGGGTGTCGGCGTCGGCGGCGATCTGCACCTGCTTGCCGCCGCTCGACACGGCGCGCGCCATCTCGGCAGCGTCGGTCTTGGGGGTGGGCAGCTGGATGCGAAGGCCCTTGATCTGCAGGAACAGCGGGCCGTCCTTCGAGCGCTTCAGGCCCGTGGCGGGGAACAGCAGGCACGCCAGGCTTTCCTCGCTGCTCGCGGTGCTGCCGAGGTACGAGCCATCACCGCTGAAGCGGTAGCGCACCAGCGAATCGCCGGCGCCCTGTTCGGCCTGCGCGAATTCGGCCGGGAACACGCTGCTGCCGGTGTTGCCGTCGATCAGGCGCGCCTGCGATGCGCTCATGGTGAAGCCCGCGCCCTTGTCGTAGCCGGGCCGCTTCAGGCTGACGAGCACCGCATAGGCACCGCTTCCGCCCGACTTCAGTGCGAAGGAGGGGTCGTAGTGCGCGCTGACGATGCTCACGCCATTCGATGGGGTGGAGAGTCGGCCCTTGCCGCCTTCGATGCTGTCACGCAGCAGGCTGCCACCATCGGCGGCGATGTCGGGGCGCCAGCGTGCAAGCGACGCGTTACCGACGATGGGTGCAAGCGAAGCATCGGAGAGCCAGCCGTAGAAGCCTGCGGCGGCATTCATCACCAGCGTTGCCGGCGCGCCGGATTCGCTCTGCTTCGGTGCATCGGAGCCCGGATCGCGCATCCATCCCTGATAGCCCAGCAGCTCGCGGGTGCTCGCGATGTGGCCGATCGAGATCAGCACCAGACCCATGGTGAGCACGCCGCTGCACAGGCCAAGCAGCGAACCCACGCTCCAGTCGAGCATGCGCGAAACCTTGGGGCGGAACGGACACGCCGCATCCACGATCAGGCGGCAGATGAGCAGCAGCAGCACGAACATGCCGCCCAGTGTCACGCCCCAGGCGTATTCACCAAAGCCGCCGTCGAGCATGAATCCCACGGTGACGGGTTCCCACAGAGCCACGGCCAGCGCACCGGCCACGACGACGCACAGCAGGTGCAGCAGGGCATCGAACACACCCGCGTTGCCCCACCAGTAGGCGATCAGCAGCACGACCAGCAGCGTGATGACGGAGAGGATCATGGATCAGGCCTTGGGCTTGGGGGGCGTGCCACCCGCGGCAGGCGGGGTGGCGGGCTTGGCGGTGGGCTTCGCGCCGGCGGCGGCCGGCTTGGCGGCGGGCGGCGTGAACACGCGCACCACCTCTTCCAGGCTGGTCACGCCTTCTCGCACGCGCATCAGCGCGGCTTCCTGCATGCCCGGAGCCTTGAACTTCAGTCGCGAGGCGTTGTAGGCGCTCTTCAGGTCACCCTTCGCCAGGTGCTCGCGCGCCTCGGCGTCCAGGATCACCACCTCGAACACGCCGATCTGTCCGCTGAAGCCGGTGCCCTTGCACAGCGGGCAATCCTCGACCTTGCTCTTGATCTGCACCTTGCCACCGGCGCGGAACAGTTCCACGGCCTTGCCCGCGGGAATGGCCAGTCGCTTGGCCTGTTCGGGCGAGGGCTGGAACGGAACGCGGCATGCAATGCACAGCTTGCGGATCATGCGCACGGCCACCACGGCGCGCAGCGGCGCGGCGGCCATCTTCACGTCGCCCACGGCACGGAACCATTCGGTGATGGCGGGACCCACGCCGTCGACCGGCAGCGCGACATAGAAGCGCGTGTCGCTGGCGGTGGGTGAGGCGATCACCTTGCCGGTGCCCGGGTCGGTGACATCGTCCACGAACACCACATCGGGTCCGCGACGCACGATCGACTGCAGCTGCGTGTGGAACTCCACGCCACCCGACGGGTTCCACAGCTGATGGTCCACGCCCTCGATGCGATGCATGGAGTTCTTCTCGAGCGCCTTCACCGCGGCGGTGAACGCGTCGTGGCGAGCGAGCATCGCCAGGCTGGTGGTGGTCAGGCCCTGACCCGCGGCCGCGGCCACAAGCACCACGCCGCCCGGTTCATCGTTGCTCACGATCGACTCGACCAGCTTCATCTGCGCGGGGAGCAGGCCCAGATCCTGCACGGGCTTGCCCATGCGCTTGCTCAGGTCGAAGTCCACGCGCACCTGCTGCGCCGAGCTGCTGCCGGCCACCATCAGCGACATGGTCTGCGTTGCGTCGGCGGTGTTCACCCAGCACGAACCGTTCTGGCGACGGCGGCGCTCCTTCAGGTCAAGGCCGCACAGATCCTTCAGGTTGTCGATCACCTGCATGGCCACCTCGGTGGTGGGGGCCTCGATCTTGCTGCGCACGCCGTCCACCGTGATCACGGCCGCCACGCCATCGGGCTTCACGACCATGTCCATGCGCGAGGCGCCGCGCTCGATCGCGGGCACCAGCAGCTTCTCGGTGGCCTGATGCACGGCCAGGCCGGGATCGTTCTTGCCGGGCACGGCGCGTTCCTTCTTCGCCGAATCCTTGAAGCTGAGCTTGCTGCCGGCGAACGCCTGCGTCTTGCGACGGCTCTTGAAGAAGGCCTTCACCTTGTCGCCGCCGATCACGAAGCGCAGCTTCTCGGGCACCGCGTTGTTGCGCTTGGGCCAGTACATCAGGAAGGGCGCCGCGGTGGCCGCGATCTGCAGGGGCCAGCCGATCCAGAAGATGGGCACCAGCAGGCCCAGCGCCAGGCCAAGCAGCATGCCGCCGATCATCATGGCGTGCCACTTCTCGCTGGGCAGGCCGCAGAAGCGGATGTCCTTTGTCAGGCGCGAGGTGAGCGCGGCGCCAACCAGCGCCGGCACCAGCAGCAGCACCGGCTTCACCGGATCGATCAGGAATGCGCTCGAGACGGCTTGGGCAAGGAGGATCGTCATGGTGATTCTTCGGGCCTGCAGCGCGTCAGGCGATGCCCTTGAGCTTCATCTTCAGCTCTTCGGGTTTGGGCGTGGCTTCCAGTGCCACCTTCTGGCTCACGTACTCCTGCTCGACCAGCTTCACCAGGCTGCTGGTGAAGTCGATCATGCCTTCGGAGTGGCTCTTGCGGATGATGTCCAGCAGTTCGCCTTCGCGCTCCTCCAGGATGTACTTCTGCACGCTGGGCGTGTTGAGCATGATCTCCAGGCCCGGCATGCGCGCGATGTTGGGGTGCAGCGTGGGCAGCAGCTTCTGGTAGATGATGCCGCGCAGGTTGAAGGCGAGCAGCTTGCGGATCTGGTCGCGCTCGTTCTGCGGGAAGAGTTCCAGGATGCGGCCCAGCGTCTGCCAGGCGCTGCTGGCGTGGATGGTGCCGAACACCAGGTGGCCCGTCTCGGCGGCGCGCACGGCGGCCTCGAAGGTCTCCTTGTCGCGCATTTCACCCACCAGCACGATGTCGGGGTTCTCGCGCACCAGCGCGCGCAGCGCCTCGTTGAAGTTGGCGCAGTCGATGCCGATCTCGCGCTGATTGATGGTGCACTGATCGTCGGTGAAGATGTATTCGATCGGATCTTCCAGCGTGACGATGTGCGCCTTCTTGCGCTCGTTCACGTACTGCAGCATGGCGGCGATGGTGGTGCTCTTGCCGCTGCCGGTGACGCCGGCCAGCAGGATGAGGCCCTGCGCGGCCATGCTGATCTCGCCCAGGATGGGCGGCAGGTACAGCTCCTCGAAGCGACGGATCTGGCTGCTGATCAAGCGTGCCGCCAGGCTGGGCTTGCCGCGCGCCTGGAAGATGTTCACGCGGAAGCGGTTCTTGCCGTCGAGGTCGTAGGCGAAGTCCAGCTGGCCTCGGCGACGGAAGATCTTCTGCTGACTCTCGTCCAGCACGTCCATGCACATCTGGAACAGGTCGCCCGCTTCCACGGCCGGGCACTTCAGCGGCACCAGCTGGCCCTTGTGACGGATGCGCGGCGGCACGCCGGTCTTGATGATGAGATCGCTGCCCTTCACGGCCACGATCGCCTTCAGCCAGCTGTCCCAGATCTCCTTGCCCTTGCCCGGCCCCGTGCCGATGTAGTTGGTGACGGAGTCATGCGTGGGTTCGACTGGGGGGCCTGATCCTGCCATGGTGTGGTCTCGGGGGAGAGGGGCGAAGGGTAACGGCGAACGGCGGCCCGCGCGAGCCGCGAAGGGGTGTTTGACATTCGTGCCGGGAGCGGGCATTGTTCCCAAATGGAAGACCGCATCGCCCTTGATGGCGTCACCTTCGACGACGTGCTGCTGATCCCCCGGTGGAGCGAGGTCACGCCCGACCTTGTCGACGTGAGCACGCGCATCACCGCGTCGATCGAACTTCAGATTCCGCTGCTGTCGGCGCCCATGGACACCGTGACCGAGTCGGGCCTGGCCATCGCGCTGGCACAGGAGGGCGGCATCGGCGTGATCCACAAGAACATGTCGGTTGAAGCGCAGGCGCGCGAAGTGGCCAAGGTGAAGCGCAGCGAGAACGGCGTGGTGGCCGATCCGGTGGTGCTGAGCCCCGACGATTCGATCGCGCGCGCGGTGCAGCTGATGAGCGAGCAGGGCGTGAGCGGTTTCCCCGTGACCGAAGGCGGTCAACGACGCGGCAAGGCCGTGGGCATTCTCACGCGCCGCGACATGAAGTTTCTGGACAAGCCTGATGGACGCAACGTCGGGCAGGTGATGACCAAGGGCAAGCTGGTCACCGCGCCCGCCAATGTGAACGCGGCCGCGGCCGAGCGCCTGATGCTGGAGCATCGCGTGGAGAAGCTGCTGCTGGTCGATGCCGCGGGCAACCTGGCCGGCCTGATCACCATGCGCGATCTCGAGAACGTGGCCAAGCACCCGAAGGCCAGTCGCGACGCGCGCGGTCGACTGCGCGTGGGCGCATCGATCGGCGTGCGGCAGTTCGACCGCGCCGAGGCGCTGATGGCCGCCGATGTGGACCTGATCGTGATCGACACCGCCCACGGCCACAGCAAGAACGTGCTGGACACGCTGGAAGGCGTGAAGAAGCGGTTCAAGGTTGATGTGATCGCGGGCAACGTCGGCACGCGTGACGGCGCCAAGATGCTGGCCGACGCGGGCGCCGATGCCGTGAAGGTTGGCATCGGCCCCGGCTCGATCTGCACCACGCGCGTGGTGACCGGCGTCGGCGTGCCGCAGATCACCGCCGTGATGGAGGCCGTGAAGGGCGCGGGTGGCAAGCCCGTGATCGCCGACGGAGGCATCCGTCAGTCGGGCGACATCGCCAAGGCGATCGCCGCCGGCGCGAACGCCGTGATGCTGGGTGGTCTCTTCGCGGGCCTCGATGAAAGCCCCGGTGAACTGGTGCTGCACCGAGGCCGTCGCTTCAAGACCTATCGCGGCATGGGCAGCGAGGGCGCCATGGTGCTTGGCAGCGCCGACCGCTACGGCCAGGCCAGCGTCAAGGAAGCCCGAAAGCTGGTGCCCGAGGGTGTGGAAGGGCGCGTGCCGTATCGCGGCTCACTTGGCGACTTCACCTATCAGATGGTGGGCGGCGTGCGCGCGGCCATGGGCTACTGCGGCTGCCGCACCCTTGCGGAGTTCCGCAAGGAAGCGCGTTTCGTGCGCATCAGCGGCGCCAGCCTGCTCGAGAGCCACCCGCACAGCATCCAGATCACCAAGGAAAGCCCCAACTACTCGCTTGGCCCCTCGAGCGGGGTGGAGTGAGCGCGCGGCGATCACCCATCATGGCTGCAGGGATGGGCATGGACCAAAATGCAGAACGACGATTGCGAGATCTGCGGCATCCACAGTTCCGCTCGCATCTAAGTCGCTGTCGCGAACCGCGGTTCCAAAGTCCATGAGGACTAAGGCGAGATCGCCGAAGTCCACATTTCCATCCATGTCAGCGTCTGCGGGGCACGCTTGGGAGAGATCCGGCCTACCGTCTCCGTCTGTGTCGAACGAGACGGCCGCACGGATCGATTGCGAAGAGCTGTTCGCAGAGCCTTCAATCTCAAAGGAGTACCGGCCGGGTGGCAATAAAAGCCGATGCCGCCCCTGCGCCGTCGCGGGGGGTGGATTCTCTCCGGCCGTGAACGGATAGTCGTCATACGGGTTGCTTGAAAGGCTCGACACAACTGAGTCGGTGCTAGATCCGGTCTCTGCGCGTCGGATGAGTTGCCACGAAGAACCGCTGCCACGTCCTGAGTACGAATTTCCGATCCACGCAAGATCGACCGATTCCGAGTGTTCGACGATCGTGAACTCAGCGCCGGTCCTGAAACTATTGCTGGCCCAACGACAGAACCATCCAGATCCCGGGCCAGCCATCGCCGAAAGCCAAACCGTTCCAAGCGCTGGGTGATCCGAGGCGACGGCAGTTGACACCTCAATCTCGTTGGACCAGCCACGCAGATCAACTTGCACCGATTTCCAGCCCTGCCATGCGTTCGTTGTCGATACGAACTGGCAACTCATTCCGCCGATGGCGCCATGTGACGTCGTCAGATTCGTTCGGAGCGCTTGGTCCGTCACGCCCGGCGCAGACACTGTCGAGCGGCAGAGTGGCGAGGTCGCAATTACGGCGGTCAATAAATGCTTTACAGACAGGTCCTTTAGCATAGGGATCCCCGGGGTGATCTTGTCAGGTCTTGATGAAGTGTCTCTGTTAGACGGGTCCTGTGTCAAGCGCCTGATACGCGGACAGGTACGGTCAAAGTCTTGAACAGACACGCGAACGCGAAAGGGATTTGGAATTGTTCGGGGGGCGGTCAATCCAGCAACCTGGCCGGCGACCGTTCGATTTTTCACGACTGAAACTCATCAGGCTCGGAGGCGATGGCCCCTGGAGATCCTCTTCTCCTCAGCGCTCAGGAAGCGCTATTCGTGCGTATCAGCGGCGTGGAGTGAACGCGACGCGCGGTGCGTCTCACAGCACGCGTGCGCGCCGCATGATCAGCAGCAGCACGGTCACGATGATGGCGGCGACCACCCAGAATCCGGTGTAGCCCCAGTCCGACTTCAGTTCGGGCATGGACTCGAAGTTCATGCCGTACACGCCGCAGAGGAAGCTGAGCGGCAGGAAGATCACGCTGACCACGGTGAGCTTGCCCATGACCTTGTTGGTGCGGTACGCCACCATCGTCATGTAGTTGTTCAGCGAATCGGAGAGGATGTCCCGGTCCACCAGCACGTCCTGCAGCACGCGGTCGACCGTGCCCGCCATGTTCGCAAGGTAGGGCTGCGTGGCCTCGCTCACGAAGGCGCTCTTGCGCGTGGCGAGTTCGGTGAGCACCGCGCGGGCGGGCAGCACCACCTTGCGCAGCTGCAGCAGGTCGCTGCTGAGTTCCGACGCTTCCTTGAAGATGGACTCGTCCACCTCGCCGATGAGGGCGCGCTGGATCGCGGTCACGCGCTCGTCGAACGTCTCGTGCACCTTCAGGTAGTTGTCGATCAGGTGATCCCACAGCTCGTACAGCAGGAAGCTGGGGCTCTGGGCGAAGCGCGCGAAGTCCGAGCGCAGGTCCCGGTGCAC
>RFQW01000521.1 GCA_009924765.1 Planctomycetota bacterium
GGATGCACGGTCACCAGCGCGGCGCGCAGCCGCTTGGCCCCCGCCCGGTCCACGACCTCGGCTGCACACGCATCAAGCAGTTGATCCACCACCGGCGAAGGCGGGCGCCGATCGGCGGTGCGCGGATCCACGCCGCAGTGGATGATCACCAGACGCTTGTGCGCGGCGTGCACGCATTCGAGGAACAGCTGCAGGTCTTCCTGACGCGCGATCTGGTCGCCTGCGCGCGGTGCGGCCGAGATCAGGTCAAGCCCATCGGCGTGGCGGCTGCGCGGGAAGGCACCAGGTTCAAGGCCCACCAGCACCAGCACATCGAAGGGCACGCTTCGCATGGGCGCCAGGCGTGCCAGCGTGATGCCACCCGATGCGAAGTGCGTGCCCTCGCGCGTGTCGGCGATGGCCGCCTCCAGTTGTTCGCGCACCGACGCAAAGTCGAGCGGCTCGACGAACCCCCCGCGCTGCGCGGCCTGAGCGAGCCGTTCGAGACCCTCGTTCAACTGACGACGCTCGCGACCGAAGTCGGCGTGCTCCACGGCGGGCAGCACGTGTTCCGCCAGTTTCAGCAGCAGGTCGCACCATTCGGCGAGCGGTCGCGCAGTGGATGCGGCGCGCACGAAGTCGGCCAGCGCCTCGATCGCGCGCACCACCTGATGCAGTTCCTCCAAACCGGCGCTTCCCGAAGCTGGTGCAGGCAGCAGATCCATGTCCACGCAGGCAAGCGGCTCGGCATGTTCGGCCATGTCCAGCGGATCGACCGCGGTCTGCATGGCCAGCCCCAGCACCAGGCGGTCCACGGCCCACTGCAGCGTGTGGATGCGATCGTCGGCCACGCGATCACGCTCAAGCCGTGCTGCACGGTCGAACTGGTCCAGAAAGCGCCGCGCCCCGGCCTGTTCCAGGCGATCCAGCCAACGCGCCAGACCTTCGGAACGAAGTCGAAGCTTCGCCAGCACGCTGGGCTGCCCAAGCACCGCCTGCAGGCAGGCCATGGTCAAGCCGTCGCTCACCGCCGCGATCACGTGCCGAGTGGCCACCGCCAGCGAACTCGCGCGTGCAAGCTGCTTGTCGGCCGCCGTCAACGGAAGCTGCCCATGCTGCGCGAACACCGACTCGATCGCGTTGCCCGCGCTCACGATGTCGGGCGTGAGAATGGCCACACGCTCGGGACGCAGGCCCGGCATCTCGCTCATGGCGGCAAGCACGGCCTCGTGCGCCACCTCGGCGGCGCGATGCGGCGTGGTGACGGCGTGCACTTGAATCGACGCGTCGGCCTCTCCCATCCCCTGCCCCGGCGGCTGATCGAGTAGTAGATCGCGCTGCAGTCGCGCGAGCATGGTGGCGGCTGGCGCCGCGTCGGCACTCTCGTCGTCGAAATCGACATTCAGGTCCAGCAACACGCGCTGCGCATGACTGGCCTGACGGCCCATTGCATCAAGCAGCGGATGACCGGGCTGCATGTGCAGCGCCTGCGCCGTGTCCGCCTCGCTCATACCGGCCTCGGCGGCATCCCACAGCAGCTGTCGCCGCGTGGAACGCTCGGCCACGAAGGCCTGCGTGGG
>RFQW01000522.1 GCA_009924765.1 Planctomycetota bacterium
GACCGTGTATCACGCGGCTGCCTACAAGCATGTGCCCATCGTGGAGCGCCACGAGAGCGTCGGCGCCGAGACCAACGTGATCGGCACGCACGTGCTGGCGGTGGCCGCCCAGCGCGCCGGCGTGGAGTCCTTCGTGCTGGTCAGCACCGACAAGGCCGTGCGTCCCACCAGTGTGATGGGTGCCAGCAAGCGTGTGGCCGAGATGGTGCTGCAGGGCCTGCACGATGCAGGCAGTCGTACGCGCTTCTGCATGGTGCGTTTCGGCAACGTGCTCGGCTCGTCCGGCTCGGTGATTCCGCTCTTCCGAGAGCAGATCTCGCGCGGAGGACCCCTCACCGTCACGCACCCGGACATGGTGCGCTACTTCATGACCATTCCGGAGGCGGCGGATCTCATCCTGCAAGCCGGAGCCATGGCGAAGGGTGGCGAGGTGTTCCTGCTCGACATGGGTGAGCCTGTGCGTGTGGACGATCTGGCCCGCAACATGATCCGCCTCGCGGGTCGTTCGGTGCGCGATGCGGCCCATCCGGCCGGAGACATCGAGATCCAGTACACCGGCATCCGTCCTGGCGAGAAGATGTTCGAGGAACTGCTGATTGGCGAGGTGGCGCAACCCACCGAGCATCCATCCATTCGCTTGGGTCACGAGCCTGCGCTGCCGTCGAGCCTGATGACCATGCATCTGGATCGCCTGCGCGCGGCCATCGATCAGCGCGACGACACGCTGGTCCGAAGCCTGCTGCACGACATGGTTCGCGAGGCTTCGGGGAGCGCAGCCTCGGCGCGCTGATCAGCGCAGGGCGCCCAGGCGCACGGCGGCCAGGCCGATCCACTCCTTGAGGCAGGTCTCGGTCTGCGACAGCGCCAGCCCACGCGGCATCAGAAGCTTCATGGAGAAGCGTTCCGCTGCGCCGCGAGTGTCGAAGTCGCAGGGCATGGCGACGACTTGCATGCCAAGCCGTTCGTAGATCAGTCGTGCACGCGGGATGTGATAGGCGCTGGTGCACAGCAGGATCGTCCGCACGCCGCGCGTGCGGAGCTCCTTCACCAGTCCCTCACTCTCGTCGGTCGTGTAGCTGGCGGCACCTCCAACGATCAGCGCGCTCTCCGGAATACCCCGTTCGATCGCCTGCTGCCGAACCCAGTCGGAAAGCGTCGGGGCGTCCTCGATCACCGCGTCGCCGCCACCGATGGCGAGACAGGGCGCCTTGCCTGCCTTGAACGCGGCCACGCCGCGTTCGAAGCGATCCGAAGCGTGATGCCAGTACAGATCGGCCGTGCCGTCGGGGCGCATCAGTGTGGCGATGCCGCCTCCCAGAACCACGATCGCGTCCACCTGTGGCGCGTCTGCAACGCTGATCGGCACGCTCTGCGTCTCCAGCGACCGCGCGATCCATGTGGCCACAAGCGGTGTGCAGCACGCGTACAGCAGCATCAGGCCAACGGTCGCCATGGGTCAGAGAATACGAACGCGCACGCCAGTTCGGTAGGCTGCGCAACGTGAATCTGGTGCCGACACGCTGGTACACGTCGCTGTTCATGCCGAGCACC
>RFQW01000523.1 GCA_009924765.1 Planctomycetota bacterium
AAGCGCGGGCCCGGCGGTCGCCCAAACCGCGATCAGCACCTCGGCCGACGGCCTCAGGGCCGAGGACATCAAGATCGCAGTCGAAGGCGGCCAGATGCCGGGATACGCAGCGATGCCTGAAAAGCCCGGCAAGCGCCCGGTCGTGATCGTAGTGCCGGAAATCTTCGGCATGCACCGCTACCAGCAGGACATCTGCCGGCGCCTCGCCAAGCTCGGCTATTTCGCAGTCACGCTCGACCCGTACTTCCGCAAGGGCGACCTGGCGAAGATGACCGATATCAAGCAGGTGCTGCCGATCGCCAACGCGCTGGAAGACAAGACGATGCTCGCCGACCTCGACGCGCTGGTGCTCAGCCTGAACCGCATGCTTGGCACCACCTTCGTGGTCATCTCGCACGAGCTGCCCAGCATCTTCGCCATCGCCGATCGATTCATCATGCTGGATCGCGCCGCCGGCACCATCATCGCCGACGGCGTGCCCGCCGACCTGCGCGACCACGCCTCCAACGAGAAAGTGAAGGCCTTCATGAACCGCATTCCAACCCCAACGCCCACCGGGAGCAACGCATGAACCGCAGCAAACTCGAGATGAAGGTCGGCCTGTTCGTGGTGCTTGCCACCGCGCTGGTGGTGAGCGGCGTGCTGGTGCTCGGCGGCCGCAGCCTGTTCAGCAAGCGCGTGATGGCCTACACCATCCTGGACGAGAACGTGGTTGGCCTGACGGTTGGCAGCCCGGTGCGCGTGCGCGGCGTGCAGGTGGGCGAGGTCAAGCGACTCTCCTTCGCATATCTGGATGTGGCGCCGGCCAAGCAGGTGATCGGTTCAGGCAAGGGCGGACTGATACGCGCCGACCTGGAGATCCTGACCGAGGCCGCAGGCATTGGACCCGACGAACTGCGCGACTACCTGCAGAACGCGGTCACGCTGGGACTGCGCGCGCGCCTGGCCATGGCCGGCATCACGGGCGGGCAGTACATCGAGATCGAGATGTCCAAGGACGCGCCTCCGCCGATCGCTCTTCCGTGGAAGCCCGAAGGCCTTTACATCCCCGGCGAATCGAGCACGCTCGACCAGATGCTGAGCAACCTGCGCAGCACGCTGCGCAAGATCGAGTCGCTCGACCTGAACGCCATGGTGGATCGGGCCAACGCGGTGCTGACGCGCCTGGACAACGTGCTGCAGGACGATGCACCGATGCTGCAGAGCATGCTCACCTCGCTCAAGTCCACGATGGACAATCTCGACCGTCTGGTGGGTTCGCTGCGCGACGATCCAGCGCGCCTGCTGTTCGCCAAGCCGCCGCAGTCCGTCATCCCGCAAGGAGGCCAACCATGAAGTCCGCCCTCGCCACGCTCGCCCTGATCGCCGCGCTGCCCGCATGCAGCGCGTTCCAGACGCCAAGCACCACGCGCCCGCTGTATCTGCTGCAGGCAAATGCGGCACCGGCTCCAGCCACCACCGCTGCGGCGCCAGCGACCACACTCTCCGTGCGGCCCTTCACCGTCACCGACGCCTACGGCGGCTTCGACTTCATCTGGTTCAAGG
>RFQW01000524.1 GCA_009924765.1 Planctomycetota bacterium
TACCGCCTCGAAAGCGCGCGCACGGATGAGATGAAGGCGCAGTGAGGGCTAGCGGCTTTCCGGAATACAACTGGACAGGCCGAAGATGGGAAATTGGAATTACGGTTTTCGCGCCACGCGAAATCCGACGGAGTAATGGGCGTGGTAGACGGGCGCGTCGTTGCCACGCATCGACGCACGGCAGTACGTTGGCGGCTCATACCAGGCACCGCCGCGTATCACATGGTAGATACCAGTACCGGAACCGGTCGGGTTCGTCTGCGCCCCTGACGGGTAGGTGCCGTACCAGTCCTGACACCATTCATACACGTTGCCGCTCATGTCGTACAAACCAAATCCGTTGGCGGCCTTGCCTGCAACGACGTGCGTCTGGCTGCCACTGTTACTGGTGTACCAAGCGATTGTTCCCAACTGATTGTCATCGTTCGTGCCGTTCAAGTACCCCGGCATGCCGTGGAAAGCTGTGGTGGTGCCAGCGCGATAAGCGTATTCCCACTCGGCCTCGGTCGGCAGTCGCATGCCAGTCGCCGCGCAGAACGGCTGCACGTCGTCCCAACTCACCTGCTCCACAGGGCGGTTCGTATCGCCCAGGAAGCCACTAGGGTTGCTGCCCATCTTGGCCATCCACTGCGCCTGAGTCACTTCTGTTCGGCTCAGGTAGAAAGCGTTGGTCAGCGTCACTTGGTGCTGTGTTTCATCGTTGCCGCAGCCGTAACTGTTCGACGCGCTGCAACCCATGGTGAAAGTTCCCGGCGGAATCAGCACCATCTCGATGCCGGTACCCGTGTCGCGCACGCGCCACGGCAGGTTGGTGGCGGTGATGGCGGCGCGCAGCGTGGCGTCGGGCACCGCGGTTGCGTTCGGAGCCTGCTCAAGCACCGTGCACCACGCAGGTGGCGGCGGCGCATTGCCATACGTGAACGCGCCGCTGATGGTCGCCGTGCCTCCCGGCGTGGTCACCTGCACATTAGCCGCGCCCACCGAGCCGGGTGGTGTCACAGCGGTCACTGTCGTGTCGTTCACCACCGTAACGCTGGTGGCGGCCCTTCCGCGCACGGTCACGCTGCTTGCATCTGTCAGCGCGGTGCCCGTGATGGTGATCGTGGTGCCACCAGCGGTGGGACCGTAGTTCGGGGTGACCGAGCTGATCGAGGGCGGGTCGACGGGGCACGCACCAAAGTCGAGCAGCACCAGACTGATGTCTGCTCCGGTCACCATGCCATCGCCATCCAAATCACTCGGGCACGGTGGATTCGCGATCGCCAGCGTGCACAGCACGCCCATGGCGGCAGCAAGTGACAGGCGGCGCAGGGTTGCGGACAGAGAGCAAACGCGATTCTTCAAGATGGACATGCGCCGGACCTCCGGAAATGGGTTGACTCACATTCTGTCACCGATCTGCGGCACGTCCAAGCCTGACGCGCGCATTTGTCCTCGCTTTCAGTCCAAAGTGTCCTTCCGCCCCCAATTTCACCCCCACGCAAGCGAGGGATCCCGGTGATGTCCTGCAGCGAGCACGACAGGGCGCAGCAAAGGACATG
>RFQW01000525.1 GCA_009924765.1 Planctomycetota bacterium
AACGGAGTCGATGCGGTGGTGCATCTGGCGGGCGAGAACATCGCAGCGGGTCGCTGGACCGCCGAGCGCAAGCGCGCCATTCGTGACAGTCGCGTGGAAGGCACGCGACAGGTCGCCGAGGCGTTGGCCAAGTTGCCCGTGAAGCCCAAGGTGCTGATCGCGGCGAGTGCCATCGGCTACTACGGTTCGCGCGGTCCCGAAGCGCTCGATGAATCCAGTGCGCCGGGTCGCGGCTTTCTTCCTGAGACATGCGTCGCGTGGGAAGAGGCCACCAAGCCCGCCGAGCTCGCGGGCATCCGTGTGGTGCATCTGCGCATCGGACTGGTGATCGCGGCCGCCGGTGGCGTGCTGGCCAAGCTTCGCACACCGTTCTCGCTGGGCCTTGGTGGTCCGGTGGGCAGCGGCAGGCAGGGCATGAGCTGTGACCTGATCGCGTCGGTGCTGCACTGCATCCAGCACGAGCAGATCAGCGGCGCGGTGAATGCGGTGGCGCCCGATCCACGCTCGAACCGCGACTTTGGTCGCACGCTTGGCCACGTGTTGCGTCGGCCGGCATTTGCGCCGCTGCCTGCGCCCGTGGTCAGCGCGCTGTTCGGCGAGATGGGTCGCGAGCTGTTGCTGCGCGGATCCTTCGTGCAGCCCAAGCGACTGCTTGAAACCGGATTCCGATTCGATCACCCGAAGTTGCAGCACGCGCTGGCATTCGAGCTTGGCAAGGTGCGTGAGCAGGCATGAGCGGCACGATCGTCTGGTTCCGGAACGATCTGCGGCTGGATGACCAGCCGGCGGTGGCATTCGCGGCCGCGGCAGGCGAGCCCGTGGTGCCGGTGTATTGCTGGCATCCGTCCGCGGCCGGTCGTTGGGCGCCGGGTGGTGCCAGCCGCTGGTGGCTGCATCGCTCGCTGCAGTCGCTGCAGGCATCGTTGCAGAAGATCGGGTCGCAGCTGATCGTGCGTGCGGCCGATCCGGCCACCGAACTCATCGCCATCGCCAAGGCCACCGGCGCCACGGCCATCACGTGCGGTCGTCGCTTCGAGCCATGGGCCACCGAAGAGGAAGCGCGCGTGGAGCATGCATGCCGCGCTGCAGGCCTTGGCTTCCATCGCTTCCTCGGCAACCTGATGTTCAACCCCGACGAGGTGCGTACGGGCACCGGTGTTCCTTACAAGGTGTTCACACCCTTCTGGAAGAACTGTCTTGCGCGCGAAGTGCCAGCGCAGGCGAAGGCCGGACCCGCGAAGTTGGCAGCACCGGCGGCGTGGCCCGCCAGCGACTCGATCGATTCGCTGCAACTCCAGCCGCGCATCGCGTGGGATGGTGGATTCGACGCCGTGTGGCAACCCGGTGAAGCAGGCGCCGCGCAGAAGGCGAAGGCGTTCCTCGAAGGCCCGGTGGGCAAGTACAGCGAAGGCCGCGATCTGCCCGGCATTGTCGGCACCAGCATGCTGAGTCCGCACCTTGCGTGGGGCGAGGTGTCGCCGCGCCGACTGTGGCATGCGGTGCAGGCGCGATTCGACGGCAAGGACGCGGCGTTCAAG
>RFQW01000526.1 GCA_009924765.1 Planctomycetota bacterium
GGCCGTGGCCGTCTTGCGGTTGGTGCGACCGTGCTCGATGCGACGCTTGGCGTAGCTGACCGCCGCCTCGTAGGCGCTGGGCAGGCTGTTGGCCTCCTTCAGCACCGCGGTGGTGGTCTGCTCGATGTGGTCGATCTTCTGGTTGATCTGCGCCTCGGTGAGACCGATGTACAGGCCAGCCAGACGGATCAGGCCACCCGCGTTCACGACGAAGTCGGGGCCGTACAGCACGCCGGCCTTCTTCACGCGCGCGCCATCGTCGATGGGGTGGGCCAGCTGGTTGTTGGCCGTGCCGCACACGATGGAGCACTTCAGGTTGGCGATGGTGCGCTCATCCAGCACGGCGCCCAGGGCGCAGGGGGCCAGGATGTCGCACTTGGTGTCGAAGATGTTGCCGTCGGCGACCTTCACGCCCAGTTCCTTCACGGCCTTCTCCAGATTGGCCGGGTTGGTGTCGCTGGCGACGATGGTGGCACCCGCCTCCTTGCACAGCTTGGCCAGGCGGAAACCGGTGGCGCCCACGCCCTGCACGGCCACGGTCATGCCGGCGAAGTCCACCTTCTTGCCGAGGTGCTTCAGGCAGGCCTTCATGGCGTTGAAGCAACCCTGCGCGGTGAAGGGCGAGGGGTCGCCGCCGTGGCTGACCGAGTCGCCACCCATCACGTGGTTGGTTTCGGTGGCCATCCAGTCCACGAACTGCGGCGTCACGCCCACGTCCTCTGCGGCGATGTAGGTGCCACTGAAGGTGTCCACGAAGCGACCCATCGCGCGACCCTCGGCCTCGGTGGCGGCGACGCCCGGCTTGGCCAGGATCACGCTCTTGGCGCCACCCATGGGCAGGTCGGCGGCGGCGGCCTTGTAGGTCATGCCTTCGCTCAGGCGCAGCACGTCGCGGATGGCCTCGGCCTCGTCGGTGTAGGCCCAGCGGCGCGTGCCGCCAAGCGCGTTGCCAAGCACGGTGCTGTGGATGGCGATGATCGAGCGCAGGCCGGTGGCCTCGTCGTGATGGAAGGCGAGACGCTCGTGGCCGTGATCAGCGAGAAGTTCGAAGAGCTTCATGGTGGTGATGTCCTTGTGATGAATGAGGAATGCGGGATGCGTTCAGACGCTGACCTTCTCGCCGGCGAACACGCTGCCGGCACCGAACTGCGGAATGTGCGTCTGGTCGGGCTTGGCACCGGTGCCGCGGGCGGCATCGGGCGTTCGCTCGGGAATGATGTAGTGCGCGTTGGGCAGCTGGTCGATGCGCTTCAGCGCGGCGGCGGCGGCGGCCTTCATGGTGACGTCGCTGTTGTCGTGCAGCGAGCGGATCTCGCGCTCGATCTCCAGGTTGGCGATGGCGTTGAAGTGCTGCACCATGGCCATCTCGTAGGTCAGCGCATCGCCGTCGAGGCCGTTGCGCAGGTTGCGATCCAGCTTGGACAGCGCGCACAGCATGCCGTGGATCCACAGGGCGCACATGGAGATGCGGGCCTGCACCATCTGGTTGGTGATCAGGCGCTCCTCGTGCTCCTTGAAGGCCATCTTCACCAC
>RFQW01000527.1 GCA_009924765.1 Planctomycetota bacterium
CTGCTGAGTCGCGTGCACACGGTGGTGGAGCGCGAAAGCATCGTGGTGCACGATCAGTTGGATCGCAATGACATCGAGGTGATCCACGGCACGGCAAGCTTTGTGGGCCCCAATCAGATCGCCGTGGAGGGCACGGATGGCACGCGAAGGGTCTCGGCGCGCTTCGTGCTGGTCTGCACCGGCAGCCGCGCGATCATGCCGGGCGGCACCGAGACCGATCCCGAGTGCGTGTTCACCAGCGACACCATCCTGCAGGCGCCGCGCCTTCCGCGCACCTTGCTGGTGATCGGCGCCGGCGTGATCGGCATCGAGTACGGTGCAGGTGACCATCATGGACAAGGTGGAGCGGCCGCTCGGATTCATCGACCACGAGATCGTGGACGAGCTGGTGCACCAGATGCGCAAGGAGCAGGTCACCTTCCGCCTTGGAGAGGAAGTGGCGGGTGCGGCCAAGGAATCCACCGCCGAGGGTCACGCGCGCGTGACCGTGACCACCAAGAGCGGCAAGAAGATGACGACCGAGATGGTGCTGGTGAGCGCGGGCCGCACCGGCAACATCGAGTCGTTGAACCTGGGCGCGGTTGGACTGCAGGGTGATGATCGTGGCCGTCTGAAGGTGGATGAGCGTTTCCGAACGTCGGTGCCGTGGATCTTCGCCGCAGGCGACGTGATCGGCGCTCCGGGCCTGGCCGCCACCAGCTACGAGCAGGGCCGCATCGCCGCGTGCGAGATGTTCGGCGTGCCGCACCCAGGCATGGCGCCGCACTGGCCCTTCGGCATCTATGCGGTGCCCGAACTCAGCAGCGTTGGCCAGACCGAGGAGCAACTCACCAAGGACTGCGTGCCCTACGAGATCGGCGTGGCGCGCTACTCCGAGAGCGCGCGCGGCCAGATCCGCGGCGACGATGCCGGACTGCTGAAGCTGATCTTCCACCGCGAGACGCGCAAGCTGCTTGGTACGCACTGCATCGGCAGCCAGGCCACCGAACTGGTGCACATCGGGCAGGCCGTGATCGCCCTCGGTGGCGGGCTGGACTACTTCCTGAGCACGGTGTTCAACTATCCCACCTTCGCCGAGTGCTACAAGGTTGCGGCACTGAACTGCCTCAATCGCCTGCGCGCGGTCGACGAAGTGGCGAAGTGAACGCGCGTTTCGCGCCGGCGCATGGTGTGCCTACAATGACACCGTTCTTTGACAATTGGGGCCGTACCGGCATCGACCGGGCGAATTCGGATGAAGGTTGCGCGTCGTGGAGCCTGCTGGCCACGTAAAAAGTAGGCACAATAACGTCTGCCAACACGCAGTACGCTCTCGCAGCCTAATTAGGTTGCATGGACACCACGTGACGCCCGATGGCGTGAGTGTCCATAAACATCGGGATGGCAAGTGAACCCTGACAGGCGGTTTCTTGCGACACTTTGCCTGTCTGGGACTCCCTGAAGTGGTCAGCGACTGACAGGGCGTCCGAGATGGAACAGCTGAATACACGCGTAGAAGCCTTCATTGCGAGCGTCTCGGCACAGGGGTTCG
>RFQW01000528.1 GCA_009924765.1 Planctomycetota bacterium
GCGCAGAAATGCCGAAATGAAGGCTGCTGGGCTGCTTCTGAGCCGCCAGGGGTGGTTGACCCACCGCTGCCGGTGCAAGGCGCTCAGGGACGATCAGATTCGGTTTGTGCCGCCGGAATGGTTGGACGTGGTTTCGCCGCACCATGGAGTAATGTTGAAGATCGACTGATACCAACCCGCCTAGACACTGACACATGCCCATGACCTCGCTCCGATGGATCGGATGCGGTCTGGATCGTTGATGAGGAAGTTCCAGGCGTTTACGCAGTCGTCGACGATTTCTTCGTATGTGTTCCAGACAAGGTTGCAGAGCTTGTTGGCGCGCAGGAATTCCCAGACGTTCTCCATCGGGTTCAACTCGGGCGAGTAGGGCGGCAGGCGGAGCAGGCTGATGTTGTCCGGCACCCGCAGGCGCTGGCCGGCCTGGTGCCAGCCTGCGCCGTCGACGATCAGCACAGCATGGGCGCCGGTCGTCACCTGGGTGCTGATCTCGGCCAGATGATGGTTCATCGCGATGATGTTGGCGGCGGGCGAGATGATGGCTGCGCCGATGCCGCGGTCGGGGCAGATGGCGCCGAACAGGTAGGCGGAGTTGCGGCGGTTGTCGCGCACCATCGCCGGACGCGAGCCGACCGGCGCCCAGACATAGGTGTGCGTGCCCTGCTGGCCGACGCGTGCTTCGTCTTGGAACCAGATTTCGACTGGCGTGCCGGCGGTACAATCGAGCAAGACATTCTTCAGCAGTGTGTCGAAGTTTTTTTAAATGTCTCCTGCTTCTCCAGGTCCCGCTTGGGATGGAAGGGCCGCGGTTGCAGCCGGGTCAGGCCGAGCTGGTGCAGCCATTTGCCCACCGTGCTCTCGTGCACTTCCACCGCGAAGCGGCGCGCGATTTCGCGTTGCAGGTCAACGCAGCGCCAGCGCACCACGCCATCGCGCTTCGGGTCCGCCCCTTGCGTGACCAGCGCCTTCAACTCCGCCTTCTGCGGCGCCGTCAGTGAATGTGCACGGCCAGGGCTGCGACGCGACCGCAGCCCTTCGATCCCTGCCTCGTTGTAACGGTGCGCCCAGTCGCGCAACGTCTGCCGGTCCATGCCCGTCTGTGCCGCAGCCTGGCTGCGCGACACGCCTTCCAGAACCAACGCAATCGCCAGCAGACGCCGCGCCTGCGCCACCTCCTCGCTGCGACACGCCGCTGATCGCAAGTCAGATGCGGTCAGATCGGTCCGCATAATGGCTATTGCCTCGCCCACTCGATGCTCCTCCGCGAATCGCCGAAGGGGACATCGAATCACACCCACGCCGGTGCGGGAATATACTTGAGTCAGCGTCAGGGCGGCTTGGTATTAGATGGCCGAGGCGGCACCACCACATGGGCCACGATCACCGATTGGTCAGCAGGTGAGCGCCTTTCGGTTTGGGGATGGCGGCCGGGCGTAAGTAAGGTCCAGTGGGTAGACAGCGCTGGTGCCCCGGGTTGGACCGGGGTGACTATGCATGGCGATCTGGATGGCAATGGTGTTATTGATACTT
>RFQW01000529.1 GCA_009924765.1 Planctomycetota bacterium
CCGACCTTCCCGAGGCTGCCCGCGCGATCGTGAAGAAGTCGACCAAGGACGACAGCGTGAAGAAGGTCACCAAGGAGACGGCCCACGGCGTGACCACCTACGAGATCGACTACATGGACGGCAGCGTCGCCTGCGCAATGTTGCTGTCCGCCGCCGGCGACGTGATCGAGTCGGAGCGCGGCATCGCGCACGACAAGATCCCCGCAGCAGCCATGGCGGCCCTGATGCAGCGCTACCCCAATGCCACGCTCGGCGATGCGGTGGTGGCCACGAAGGTGGTGTACGAGGTGGAGATCACCGTGGACGGCAAGAAGCGCGAGGTGAAGATGGAGGCCTCGGGCGCCATGGATGAAAAGTATGGCGATTGGAAGGAAGGCGGCGAAAAGGCCGAGGGCAAGTCCAAGGCGAAGGGCGGCGACGAGGACGAGGACGATGATGAGGATGAGAAGGATGAAAAGTCCACCGACAAGGACTGAGCGCGGCTGAACGAGACTGAAATCCGCAATCACGCGCGGGCCGGTGCGACCCACCGGCCCGCGCCTTTCCGAACAAACGCACATGCGCACCAAGACCCTTCCACGCATCGACGGCCTGTACTGGGCGCTGGTGATCAGCAGCACCACGCTGGGCGAAACCGCCGGCGACCTCATCTCGCAGACGCTTGGCTTTGGCTACGGGGGCGGCACCATCGTGCTGCTCTCGCTGTTCGTGGTGGCCATGGTGGCCGAGGTGCTGTCGTCGCAGCGACACGCATGGCTGTACTGGACCACGCTCACCCTGGCGTCGATCGGCGGTACCACGCTATCGGATTGGGCCGCGCGCTCGCTGGGCCTTGGCTACCCCATCGCCACCGCGATGATCGGGCTTTCGCTGGTTGCCACGCTGACGGGCTGGAAATTGTGGACGCACTCCCGCGACCTGCGCGCAGCGGTCGATGCGCCGGGCGAATCGCTTTACTGGCTTGCGATTCTTTCCAGCAGCACCTTTGGCACGGCCATCGGTGACGTGCTCTCCAAGGACGAACTGAATCTCGACGGTCTGTCCCTCGGCGACACCGCGTTCGGGCAGTGGGTGGCCAACCAGCACCTCCCGCAGGCCGGTGTTGGACTGGGTGACGGCCTGACCACGGCCATCCTGGTGGGGCTGTTGATCGTGGTGACCGGGCTTGCGCTGGGCACGAAGCTGTCGCGCGTGGCGTGCTACTGGGCCGGAATCGTCGTCACGCATCCGCTGGGCGCCGCGCTGGGCGACTACTTCACGAAGGATGATGGCCTGAACCTCGGCAACGCGTGGAGCACGCTGATTCTCGCGGCCGCGCTTGCCGTGGTAGGCGTGATCGCGGCAAGGCGCAAGGCATGCGAATCCTGATCGTCGAAGACTCGGCGATTCTTCGCGAATCGCTTGCCAAGGGCCTGCGCGAAGTGGGTCATGCCGTGGATGCCGCGGAGAGCGGCAGCCAGGGCATCCGGAGGGCGATGGAGGCGGAGTACGACGCGGTGGTGCTGGACTGGATGCTGCCTGGGCAGGACG
>RFQW01000530.1 GCA_009924765.1 Planctomycetota bacterium
GCTGCGCGAAGGCCCGTTCGAGCGCCTGTGGATCCAGCCCGCTGCGGGTGATGCGGGTGGTGCGCTTGGTGCCGCCTTGATGCACTGGCATGGGCACTTGGGCAAGCCGCGAACGCCGGATGCGCGCGATGCGCAGCAGGGGTCCTATCTCGGTCCCTCGCACACGGACGCCGAGATCCGCGCCGCGCTGGATGCCATGCACGCGGTGCATGAAACGCTGGACGACGCCGAACTGGCCGAAGCGATCGCCGCGGAACTTGCCGCCGGTCGCATCGTGGGCCACTTCTGGGGTCGCGCCGAATTCGGCCCGCGCGCGCTTGGACACCGCTCCATTCTTGGCGATCCACGCGATGTCACCATGCAGCGGCGCATGAACGTGGCGATCAAGTTCCGCGAGTCGTTCCGCCCGTTTGCGCCGGCGGTGATGGCAGGTCGGCAATCGGAATGGTTCGACCTGCAGGCGGAAAGCCCCTACATGCTGCTGGTGGCGCCCGTGGCGGGGCGTCATCTGCGCACGCCGGAAGGCGCCGGCGCCCAACCCACCGGCATCGACAAGTTGAAGCAGATCCGCAGCGACGTGCCGGCGATCACGCATGTGGACAATTCCGCGCGCGTGCAGACGGTGGACGCGGCCACCTCGCCGCGCTTTCACGCCATCCTGCAGGCCTTCGAGCGTCGCACCGGCTGCCCGGTGCTGGTGAACACCAGCTTCAACATCCGTGGCGAGCCCATCGTGCACGATCCGGGCGATGCCTATCGCTGCTTCATGTTCACCGACATGGATGTGCTGGTGGTGGGCAACCAGATCCTGCGCAAGGAAGGGCAGCCGCCCATGGCAGGGGCGGAGGCGTACAAGCGTTCCTTCAAGCCGGATTGATGCCGTGCCGATGACCCTGAGCAATCACCCATGAAGCGCCGATCCTTCCTCTCTGAACTCGCCGGTTTCGTGTTCACGCACAAGGCCTATCTGCTGATTCCGGTGTTGCTGGTGCTGCTGCTTGCGGGCGCACTGATCCTCGCCAGTGGCAGCTCGATCGCGCCGTACATCTACACGCTGTTCTGATCCAACCAGGACCACGATGATCACCATCCACTGGCATCCTTCGCCCGCCGAACTCCGGCGCTGGGCCCTGCGCACCGCGCTGGCGCTCGGCGTGATGGGCGCGCTGTTCCAGTTCGTGGACTGGGGCGTGTTCCGCACCATGCACCCCATGGGACGCGTGCTGTGGGGCTTCGGTGCGTTCGCGCTGGTGACGGCGGGCACGGGCACGCGGATCGGACTGCCGGCCTACTGGGCGTGGATGGGATTCGTGTGGACCGTGGGCACCGTGATCGGCACGGTGGCGCTCGCGATCGTCTTCTTTCTCGTCATCACGCCGCTCGGTGTGGCGGCGCGTCTGCTTGGCCGCGATCGCCTGCAGCTGCGCGTGCCCGCCGCCGGGGAGTCCATGTGGAAGCCGCTGCCGCGCACGCGCCATGACCCGGAGCGGCAATTCTGATGGCGACTGATTCGACCAGCCCCGAG
>RFQW01000054.1 GCA_009924765.1 Planctomycetota bacterium
CTCGGCGGGCGCACAACTCGCCCCACGACAATCCATGCGACATCCATGCAAACTCGCGCACGCATTTGCGCTAGATTTCTGAAATGTCTGGGGAAATTCTGGATGACATGACCAGATGGGTGAATCTCGCCGCCCAAGGCGACGAGATGGCTGCCGCCAAGGTCTGGGAAAGCATGTACGAGGATCTCCGGAACACCGCGCGGCGCGTGCTGGGCCCAAAGCCGCTGAACAGCGTGGGTCAGCCGGGCCCCACCACCATGGTGCATGAGGTGTTCCTGAAGATGTTCCATCAGGCCTCCGACAAACCCGAGTTCGAGAATCGCCGCCATTTCTTCGGATCGATGGCGCGCGCGATGGGCCAGTTCCTGGTCGACTACCGCCGCCATCACCAACGCGAAAAGCGCGGTGGTCTGGTGCACACGATTCCGCTTGGCATCGATGTGGAGCATCTGGCACGACTGGATGAAGCGCTGATCGCCACCGACAGCGGCGTGCTTGAGGCGATCCGCAAGCTCGAAGCCGTGCATCCGCTTGCCGCCGAAGTGGTGTGGCTGCGCTTCATCGCGGGCCTGAGTCTGGAGCACACCTCACAGGCCATGGGCATCGCGCCGCGCACCGTGAGCAAGCACTGGAACTTCGCGCGCGCCTTCGTGCGTCGCGAGATCGAGCGGCAGCATGGACCGCTGCCTGATGAATCCAAGGCGAGCGACAGATGAACGCCGGCGATCCGTTCGTGGAACCGGTGGACCCGCTTCGTGCCGAGGAAGTGATGCATGAAGCGCTGCAGACGCCACTGCCTGGCCGCATCGCCGTGATCGAGCAACTGTGCGGAAGCGACACCGCCCTGTTCGACGAAGTGAAGAGCCTGCTGCAGTACCTACCGGATCCCGAGAATCCGGACGATCCAGACCAGCCGCTGGGTGAGGTGCAGTTTGAGGGGCAGGTGATCGGAGGCTGCCGAGTGGAGTCGCTGCTCGGTCGCGGCGGCACCGGTCGCGTGTTCAAGGCCATGCAGGAGTGGCCGCCTCGGCCCGTGGCGCTGAAGATCCTGCGGCCCGAACTGCTCACCGAATCGGCGCGCAGGCGCTTTCGCCGCGAGACGCGCGCGCTGGCCCGACTGGATCACCCCGGTATCGCGCGCATCCACGCCGCGGGTCTGCACCGGCTGAGCGGCACCGACTTCCCGTTCGTGATCATGGAGCTTGTGACCGATGCCAGCACGATCACCGAGTGGTGGCGTTCCACGCGCCAGCCGCTTCGCGATCGCCTGCTGCTGTTCGCGGAACTGTGCGAGGCGGTGCATCACGGGCATGTGCGCGGCCTGGTGCATCGCGACCTGAAACCGAGCAACGTATTGGTGGATGGCGAAGGCAGAGCCAAGGTGATCGACTTCGGCATCGCCGCGGTCACCACCGACGAGGGTTCGCCCATCACCATCACGCGTGCCGTGGCAGGAACGCCGGGCTACATGGCGCCCGAGCAATTCGAGGCGGGAAGCCATATCGACCAGCGTTCCGATGTGCATGCGCTTGGACTGCTGCTGTACGAATGCCTCGCTGGAAAGCCCGCGTTTGCGCGAGAGGGCCTGTCCATGGCCGCTGCCGCACGTTCGATCACCTCGGTCACGCCCAGCCCACTTGGGGTGATCGACGCGCACCTTCGCGGCGACCTGGAAACCATCGTGCAGCACGCCATGGCCAAGGATCCCGCCAACCGATACCAGTCGGCCTTCGAAATGGCGGCAGACCTGCGGCGACACACGTCCGGTCATCCAATCGTCGCACGCCCCGTGTCGATGATGCATCGTGGGCGCCTGTTCGCGCGCCGCAATCCAGTGGCGGCCATCGCACTCGTGTTCGCCGCGGCCGCTCTGGCGATCGGCGTCTCGGCCTCCGTGACCTTCGGCCTGAACGAGCAACGCGCGGCAACCATGGCGCAGCAGGCGCTGGCTCGCGCCGAGCATTCCCTGTGGGTGGCTCGGCTCTCCGAGTTCAGTCGCGCGGTGGAACTCCGCGATCCGGCGCTGCTTCGCATCTCGAACGACACCCTTGCATCAGACACTTCCTGGCCCGTGCGCCTGCTGCGTGCACTCTCCGACGAGAGTGTCGCGCGCTTCGACGGCAAGGCGAGCTTTGAAACCTTCTCCGCCATGGGTGGCGCCGTGTCACCGGATGGCAGCATGCTTGCGCTGGTCATGGACGCAGGCAATGGCGTGGCACTGCTTGACGCCACAGATCTGCATCAGGTGCGCATCCTTTCGCCCGGCATCCGGTCATGGGCCGTCACGTTCGATCCCGTTCACGAGCGACTCGTGACGGCGGATGGCACCAGGCTTTTCGTATGGGACAAGCCGTGGATGGATCCACCACGCATCATCGCGCTGCCCGGCGACTATGGCGACGGCATCGCCGCATCACCGGACGGAACCCGTGTGGCGGTGTCCGCGCAGGGCAACTGCTGCGTGATCGATCTCGACACGGGTGCGGTGGTCGCCCGTACCGCGGGCACGTCCGGATCCACCACACGGGTGGCATGGAGCCCGGATGGTCAGTGGATCGCCATGGGTGTCGAACCGCGCTCCGTTCGGTTGCTGCATGCCGCGGATCTGTCCGAAGCGGCCCGGATTCCCACCGATGCACAACGCACGCTCGCGTTGGCATTTGATCCATCAAGCCGATGGCTGGCCTTCGCCGGTGACATGCGCGTGCTGCATGTGTGCGAGGTGCAGAACCCGACCAACGAACGCCGATTGCGACTCGATCACAGCGTGTGGGGCATGGCCTGGAAACCGCACGGCCAGCAGTTGGCACTGGCCGATCGCGGTTCGGGCGTGCGACTTGTGCGCGTGCCTGATGACGGTGCCCCGCTCTCGCTGGTGGGCAGCTACTCGGGGCATCCGGCCGAGATCTGGTGCGTGGATTGGAACCGGATCGGCGACCGCCTGTACTCGATCGGGCAGTTCGGCGTGCGCGCGTGGTCCGATCAACCGCATCCCGGACCACGCACACATGAACTCGGCGCTTCGGCGCTGGGCCTGCACAACCTCTCCAGTGGTGGTTCGGCGGTTCTCACCAGCGACGCAACCCTGTGGACCATCTCCGACGAAACCAACGCCACACCACAGGCGCGCTGGCGCGGCGGCCCCTTTCAGGCAGTGGCGACCGCGGGCAATCCCGCGCATGACCGTTGGGCATGGATCGACTCCTTGTCGCATCTGCGCATGCTTCACGGCGACACCAGTCGCCGCATCGATGTGTCACTGCAACCATTCGAGGAATTCCCTGCACGCATGGCGTTCTCTCCGGATGGCCGCCTGCTTGCCATCATCGGCAACTCCATGAAGGACCCGCTGGTCATCGTTGATGCAGCCACCGGCGTCGAACGGTCGCGCCTGCAGGTGCCATGGAAAAACCAGCCGTCTGGACTGCTGTGGCTGGATGACACGCAGCTGCTGGCAGGCGATTTCAATGAGGGTTTCACCGTGGAACGGCGTGGCGACTCCGCGTGGGCCGTTGGCCGCACCATGCCCGGCTACTGGACCGGCATGCGCAGCATCGGTGGCAACCGCGTGGTTGTGTGCGCACTGGGCGGACAACTGGTCGAACGCGATGTGCGCACGGGAGAGCGAGGCCGCGAATACGACGGCATGTCCGACATGGCCCGCACGGCCGCGATTTCCCCGGACGGATCCCTGCTGGCGGCTGTCGGAACCGATCGCCGCCTGCACATCTTCGATACCCAGACCAGCGAGCAACTGCTCAGCATCATGGGGCATGACTCAGGCCGCATGGTCACCGACGTCATTTTCTGCAACGATGGCAGCCGCGTGCTCACCATCGACAACGGCGGCGGCCTGCTCGACTGGGACACACGGAATCATCGACCCGCCAACACGGCGGATCAGTGACGATCCGGCTCCTTGCGGATCTTCTCCAGCATCTTCGCCTTCTCGGCGTCCTGATCCGGCGCAACGCCCATGTACTCCAGCGTCTCGTCGACCACATCACGGCACACCGGGCCCGCGATGCTGCCACCGAAGTGGCCCTTGGCCTTGTCAGGATCATCGAGCACCGCCAGGCACACGATGCGCGGATTCTTGAATGGCGCACCGGCGATGAAGGAACTCACGTAACGATCCTCGAAGTACCCCTTGCCCTGGCCCTTCGGCTTCGGCAGCTGCGCCGTGCCCGACTTGCCGAACATGCGATACCGCTCGCTCTGCGCCTTGCGCCCGGTGCCTTCCGTCACCACGCCTTCCATGGCCTCGCGCGCTTCCAGCGCGATCGCCTCGGGCAGCACACGCTTGGCTGGCACCGGAAACGCGCGCGACTCGCCTTCCTGACCAAGCGTCAGTCGCGCGGGAATCATGGTGCCGTCGCGGCAGAAGGTGGTGAATGCCTGCGCCATCTGGATGGTGGTCACGCCGATCTCGTGGCCCATGCACACGCTGGTCTGCGAGTAGGCGGTCCACGCCTTGGGTGTGGTCACCAGTCCCTCGCTCTCGCCTGGAATGCCCACGCCGGTCTTCTTGCCGAAGCCGAAACGGCTCACGCAGTCCTGCATCTGGGCGAAGGTCATCTTCTCGGCGGCGCTGGCCATGCCGCCGTTCAAGCTCTTCATCAGCACCGTCTTCCACGACACGGGTCCGCCGTACTTCACGTCGCGGATGGTGCGGCCGAACTTGGTCACATAGGGGCCGTGCGGCAGCGGCACGATCGACTCGGGCTTGTACTTGCCAAGCTCGGTGGCCACGGCCCACACGAAGGGCTTGAAGGTGGAGCCCGGCTCGTACGGATCGGTCACGTTGCGGTTTCGGCCGAGCGACGGATGGATGCTTCGCGCAGGATCGGTGGTCACTTCGTGCCAGCCACGGCGCGGGTTCAGCACGTCGGCGATCGCAAGGATGTCGCCCGTGTCCACATCCATCACAACGCATCGACCGCCGCCGGCGTTGAATTCCTTCACGGCCTTCTGCAGGTTGCGTTCGGCGATCTCCTGCACGACCAGATCCAGACTCAGGCGAACATCCTCGCCGTCCCTGGAAGGTTTGTAGTCCTTGTCATCGATCCACAGCGGTCGGCGCTGCACATCGCGCAGGAAGCCCAGATTGCCGTCGGCACCCTGCATGGCCTGTTCGTGCTGCAGTTCGGCACCCGACTGCCCGGCACGCTCCGCGCCCACCCGGCCCACCACCTGCGACGCGATGCTGCCTGCGGGATAGGTGCGCTCGGGATAGCTCTCCACACCAACGCCGGGCATGTGCAGGCGGCGGATCTCGTCCACCTGCTCGTTGGAAAGTCCGTCCGCCAGCACCAGATAGCGGTCATCCGAGCGGTTCTTCAGCGTCGACTCCAGCTTCGACACCGGCATGTCCAGGATGCTGCTCAACGCAAGGCTCACGTCGCGGAATGGATCCGCGGTTGCGGCGGATGTCGGATCACTCTTGTTGGCCTTGCGCACACGTTCCCAGCCTCGGTCATAGATGAAGGCCGGATCCACATACACGCGACGCGCCATCAGGCTGGCGGCCAGCACCCGACCACGGCGATCCACGATCTGTCCGCGCTCGGCGGGTTCACGCGCATCACTGCGATGGCTGCCCGCGGCAGCCATCAGGCGTTCGTCGGGAACGGTCTTCAGCCACACGATGCGAGCCACGGTGCCGAGCAACAGCGTCACCGATGCGATGACGAGGAATCGGCTCCAGACACGGACCCGACTCGACTGTGCCTCGGAGAGTGGCGCGCTGCTCTGCATGGTCATCCACCAAATTCCACGCGGGGCTGCTCACGCTCCGCTTCGGGTTCCTGTCGGGTCGCCAACCTCGGCTGTGTCGGCGGATTCGGTGCATCCAGTCGATGCGGAATGGGCTTCCAGTTCACCTTCATGGCGGCGATCGCCATGCGGATGGCGTCGGGCTTCACGGCACCGGCCACCTCGGCGCGGCTGCGTCCAAGCGATCGCTCCTGCTCCAGCAGGCGCCAGTGCGTGCGGGAGATCTTCGAGGCCAGTTCGAATCGCTGCTGACGAAACGCAAGCAGTGCCGTGGCCATCACGCCAAGGGCCAGCACGATGGCGATGCTCTTTCCGAACATGCGGCGAGACCTCCGTGGGTGTCAGCGACGGGCAGGAAGCTTGATCGTGGCGCCGGGGGACAGGGAATCGTTGCCGCCGTTCAGCGCGGCGATCTCCTGCCAGCGACCCTTGCTGCCAAGTTCGCGCTGCGCGATCGAGTACAGCGTGTCACCCTTGCGGACCGTGTAGGTGCTTCCCTTGGATGCGTCGCTCGGGGCGGTCGTCTTTGCGCCCGACTTCGGGGCATCAGCGGACTGCGTGGACTTGGCCGCCGACTTCGAGGCGTTCTTGCCACCCGGTGCCAGTTCCACATTCACCACGCCGCCAGGTGCGGTCCGGTTCTCCGCCGCGATCACGTCGGCTGCGGCGAGTGCGATCACTTCATTCGAAGCGGGCTGCTTGGGTGCCGCCTCGACGCGCGTGGACTTGCCTTCGCCGCGCAGGGTTTCGGCGCTCGGAATCCGGATCGTCACGCCCTTGCGAAGCTTCTTCGGATCCGGGATCACGTTCTTGTTGTACTTCGCCAGCGCCACGGACAGCGAACCGTCGTTGTACTCCTTCTTGCAGATGGAGAACAGCGTCTCGCCCTCGGCGATCGGGTGCATGCGAACGCCGGGTTCGGATTCCTGTGTCTTCGTGGCCGCGGGCTTCACGGGTGCGGCCGGCTCCATCACCAGGGTCTGGCGAACGGGTTCGGGCTGCGAGGAGATGGGCGTGACGCCATGCGTGGGTTGCACGTTCGACACGTTCGTCGCCATCGGCTCGGGCTGCACGGTAGTTGCGCTTGCGGCGGGCGGCGTGACGGCCGCGATGGTGATGGGCCGAGCCGCGCGGTCACGACCCGTGTCGGATGCGCTGAGCTTGGTGGTCTCCTGACGCTGCGCGGCACTGAAGTGGTCGCTGACCAGAATGCCGACGAACAGCAGAAGACCGAATCCGACGACCAGTGCCAACTTGTTCTCTCGTGTCATTTCGCATCCTTGCGTTTGGCCCTGCCTGCTGCAGGCCGGGCGGTTCCATCATCCATGATCCTGCCACGCGTCATCCTCGCCGCGCGGCTCCAAACGAACGGCCCTCAGCTTGGCCGATCGAGAGCGGGGATTGTGTGCCTGTTCCGACTCGTTCGCCACCAGCGGTTTCTTCGTCAGTCGGGAGGCCCATCCTTGGCGTTCCCATTCGACGAATGACCTTTTGATGGATCGGTCTTCCAGGCTGTGGAAGGCCACAATTGCCACACGCGCTCCGGGTGCGAGCCAGGTTGGCTTGCCGGCAGCGATGGAGACTGCCGCCTGTCCAATGGCCGATAACAGTGAACCAAGCCGCTCCAACTCCTCATTCACCGCGATGCGGAGCGCCATGAACGTGCGGGTGGCCGGATGTACCCGGCTCTGGTGGGCGCGCGCTCCATAGGCCTTTCGCACCGCATCGGCCAGATCCTGCGTGGTTCGAAGCGCGCCCTGCTGCCGTCGCTCGATGATGCAGCGCGCGATCCGTCGCGCAAACGGATCCTCGCCCAGTTCAAAGATGGTGTCGGCAAGCTGGGACTCGGTCATGGTGGCCAGCAAGGCTTCGGCCGTTGGTCCGCTGCCTGGATCCAGTCGCATGTCCAGGGGTCCGGGCTGACCGAACGCAAGGCCACGGGTTGGATCATCCATCTGGTTGCTTGCGAAGCCAAGATCGGCCAGCAGCATGTGCGCCTGCAAGCCCGCGGTGCGAAGCGTCTGCGGCATGCGCTCGAAACTGCCATGCACCGCGATCACCCTGGGCGCATCGGGAAGCGCGCGAACCCGGCCCTCGGCAAAGTGCAGGTTGCCTGCATCAAGATCGCTCAGCACCACGGTGCCCGACGCACCAACGCGCTTGCCGATCTCGCTCGCATGCCCGCCCCGCCCCGCGGTGCAGTCGGCAAGCGCCTCGCCCTGTTGCGGCGCAAGCAGCTCCAGGATTTCATCCATCAGCACCGGAATGTGGCCGGCGGAATCCATGCCGTCAGGCCGGATCCTGCGGGGCCGGGCTGACCGTCGCATCGGCGTTCGCTCGCTCCATGGTGCGCGCCTGGATCTGCCAGGTCGC
>RFQW01000531.1 GCA_009924765.1 Planctomycetota bacterium
AAGGCCATCGCGCGCGCGAAGCAGGTGGGTGCCGCGGCGGTGGTGAGCGGCGGCATCGATGACGCCGATCTGCGCGACTTCCTGGGCTTCGATCTTGGCGTGGCCATCACTGGCAGCGAGAAGTGCGGCCTCACGCTGATCGTCACCGAAGGCTTCGGCGACATCGCCATGGCGCGCCGCACCTTCGAGCTGCTGGCCGGTCATCAGGGTCGCGAGGCGTGTGTGAACGGCGCCACGCAGATCCGCGCAGGCGTGATGCGGCCCGAGATCGTGATTCCGCTTGATGGTGCGCCCGCAGCTGCAACGGCGACGGGACCGGTTGACGGCGAACTGGCCATCGGCGCACCCGTTCGAATCATCCGCGATCCGCACTTCGGCCTGATCGGCAAGGTTGCCGGGTTGCCCGAGCGACCCGCGGTGCTGGACAGCGGCAGCAAGGCGCGCGTGCTGGAGGTGTCGCTCGAGAAGGGCGGCACCGTGACCGTGCCGCGCGCCAACGTGGAACGCATCGAAGGCTGAGTTCACGCTACATTTCGCGCATGCGTAACTACCGCCGCAACCTTCGATCGCCCTGGTGGTGGCTGGCGATCGTGATCGGTTGCGTGGTGGGGCTGATCCTGCAGGCCAGGCGTGCGCACGCGGCCGATGGCGCTGAAGTGGCGCCCGCGCCCGTGACGCACGAGGCGATGTTCAACGAGAACCGCCTGCCACTGCTGACATGGATCATCGGCATCGGCGCGGCCACCACCTATTTCGTGGCGCGCTCGCGGCGCGGCAAGCCGCCCACCATCCGGCGCATCGCGGCGCTTGAAGCGGTGAACGAGGCGATCGGCCGCGCCACCGAGATGGGCCGGCCCGTGCTGTTCATCCCTGGCATTCAGGACATGGACAACATCCAGACCGTGGCCGGCATCACCATGCTTGGCCGCGTGGCGCGCACCGCGGCCGAGTACGACGCCGTGGTGGAGGCGCCCACGTGCCGCTCGCTGGTGATGGAAGCCGCGCGCGAGGCGGTGCAGGCCAGCTGTCTGGCCGCGGGGCGACCCGATGCCTACCAGCCCGATCGCATCAACTACATCACCGACGAGCAGTTCGGCTACGTGGCCTACGTGGGTGGCAAGATGATGCGCGAGAAGCCCGCCACCTGTTTCTACATGGGCTGCTTCTTCGCCGAAAGCCTGATCTTCTCGGAAACGGGCAACGCCATCGGCGCCATCCAGATCGCCGGCACCGCCGAAAGCAGCCAGTTGCCGTTCTTCGTGGCCGCGTGCGACTACACGCTGATCGGCGAGGAGTTCTTCGCGGCCAGCGCGTACCTGAGCGGTGAGCCCGACCAGCTGGGCACGCTGCAGGCGCAGGATGCGGGCAAGCTGGCGGTGCTCGCCTTCATCGTGATCGGCACGGTGGTGGCCACCGTTGCGTCGCTGGCACCGAGCGCCGCTTGGCTTGGCGACTTCAGCGCGCTGCTGCAGAAGGCGATGGGTGGCTGAACCATGATGCTCACCCGCGCCATTCCA